>JAVCCL010000021.1 GCA_030765505.1 Candidatus Kaelpia imicola
GGTGATAATACACTAAAACTATATCTCTTATTAACATATTATTCCTATATTTTTGGCTATATAGCGCCTATTTATAAGTATAATGCTCAGAGATAGTGTTATGTCTAATATTTGCACGGGGAGCCATGTTTTTGTAAGTAATTGGTATATAAGGAGTTAGGAGAAATAGTCTCTTCATTCAGGAGAGGTTATTTTTGTATCTACTTGGTGTTAAAAGAGTTATGAACGTAGTTATTTTTAGAGTCCTTTCCGTTAATAATATTTAAATTCTCTCTTAATTAGATTAGGAAATAATTAGTCTTAAAGTATCTCTTTATCTCTTAATTCCACCATTATCAAAAGAGAGTATTTAACAGTGTTATTTAGTTATTATTGATCATTCTGCTTCATATATCTGCCTGTTAAATGGATTTTTGGAAAAATCGGTAACTTAGCTTCTATACCTCTCTGATTTGGAAAGAGAGAGGAATTTTTGATTAAATGAAATATGGCTAAATTCTCTAGTTATTTACCTCTCTTTATCTCTGGGGTGCTGAAGGTTTTGGAGGCAAAAGATGCTATCTATAGAGCCGTATCATTTTCATCTCATTATTTGCAAAGGTGTTTAATATATGGCATACTTTCTAAAGAGGGGATTGGTACAAAATATGGTAAATCTAAAGACCAAAGGGATTATTTTATTTATAGTGGGGGTTTCTCTATTTTTATCTTATCCCGCACAGGCGAGGAGGGTGAGGAAATCATTTAAAGAGTTATCGACATTAGTGAATGTGGTTCAGCAAAACGATATGGCAAAAGCGAAAATTATTATTACTAAATTAAATATGCAGCCTGTGACTAAAGTTTGGCTTATACCAGTAGCTACTGATTATATGTCTGGAGTTAGGTTTACTAAAAAAGGGAATGATTTTGTTGATGCCATAGGAAAAGAAATTGATGAGCTCGCAAAGGAAGTTGGTTTTGATATTAAAGAGGGATATGTTAGTGATTTTGTACTTGTTGTCACAGAGTTAATTTCTAACATATGGAAATATGCCCAATGGGGTTTAATTATTGTATCCGAATGCAATGATTATCGAGGTATAGAGATAATTGCTATTGATAATGGTGAAGGAATAGAAGATGTTGAAAGAGTTTTAAGAGGAGATTTTGTCAAAAAGCAAAGCCCAGGTACTGGGCTTGAACTAATACAATCTAAATCTTCATACATTGAAGTTGAGAGTACTCCTGGAAAAGGTACTACCGTTATGATTGAGATGTATCTATGCTTAGTAGATGGTCGAAGAGTAGTAGCGCATGTCGATTATCTTGAATCAGGGGTCAACTTAGAACCGCCTAGAAATAGCCCTTAATTCCTGCCCATTTTAAATTTGATTTACCTGTATTACCATTAATTCCGAGTATTACCCCCTATTTCGCTCTATTCTGGACACTTTTTGAACACTATTTAGGGGTATAAGATAGACGAAAAACAGGCACAATTTAGGCACAATCAGGTTGCAAAAATTCACACCAACAATATCGCTTCTGCAATCCATTGATAATTAAAGACTAACATTGCATTAAATTAAATATTTTATATACGCACTTGACTGTGGCAGTTGCAAACCCCTTTTAACCTTATCTAACCCCCAATTTGACTATTATTTTATATATGGCATACTTTATAGAGAGGGGAATTGGTAAAAACTATGATGAGTCTAAAGACTAAAGGGATTATTTTATTTATAGTGGGTAGTGTTTTATTTTCTTGTCCCGCCGATGCGAGAAGAGTAAGAATCAATTATTTCTCTGATATCTTAGGTAATGTTATTGAGATTATCTCTGGCCAAGACTCTGCATTGCCTAATAGGCCTGTTATAGCAGTATTTGATGTTCATGGGACCCTTCTTGAGCCTACCTGGAAGCAAGAGTATGGAGATACCTATAGAGTCTGTACAGGTAGGGATGATGTTGAAGAATGGATAGATTTAAATACTTGGAGCAAATCAACAACTGAGATACTTAGTCTTATAGCCGAGGTTTCAAGCAAACCCATTAAAGAAGTTGAAGAGATCTATACTTCTTTTTATGAGCATTATAGAGCTGATAACTCAGCAGAAGCTAAACCGCATGCTTTAGATATCTTAAGAAGCTTGAAAGAAGAGAACATACCAATAATTATAATTAGCGGTAGCAGTAAAGATGTGATATTAAAACAACTTGATGAGGCTGGACTTCTTCCGTATATAGATATAGATAATGTTATAGGTCAGGTAGGTTTAGAAGAGAGTTTAGGGCAAAAGATAGATAGGCGAGAGGTCTTCAGGTTTTTACAAAGAAGGTTCTCGGATTATACTTTTGCTTATTTTGACGACTGGAACAGGGGTATGCAACAGATAGTTGCAGAAGGTGGCATAGTATTTGGATTACCTCAGGGTGAATTTGAAAGCGAAGAGTGGTTTAAGAACAGAAGTCTACATATTGCATCGGGTGCAATCTATAGACTTCTTGTCTGAACTGACTTTCCAGATTTAGATAACATATTAACAGCAAATAATAGTTCAACACTAGCGATTGGGCAGAGTGACATA
>JAVCCL010000022.1 GCA_030765505.1 Candidatus Kaelpia imicola
GCCCTTCTTTTTTTATAATCCTCAAAACAAACATTGATGCATCTTTTATCTATTAGCTCTTCTCATACTTTCTGATAGTATTATACGACAAACAAAAACCCCTTGCAACATAGATAACTACAGAGTGTTAAATATAAAAACTCCCCGTGCAAATATTAGTTATAATATCCTCTCTGATTTCCTGGATCTATGAATGCATACTACTTAAACAGTTATATAAGATTATATGCCCATTCAGAGATACTTTTCTATCAGCATTATCGCGGTAGCGAAAGAGGCTCGAACTTGTATTTAATAGACTGATGGCTTTCAGAGGGCCTGCCTGCCGACGAGGCAGGGTGCAAAAATTAAGAGAACCAGGCTAAAAGGTGGTAAATTTGTCCAATTTTGTCCGGCATTTTGGAGAGTCAATTTGCATAACTCTTTTACTTTAAAACAGTTACAAGATGTCCAGTCTTATTAGGTGGACATTTAGCTATAAAATGAGTAAATTTTTGCACGGATAGAAACGGCGGTCTATTTTCCATTCTTTAATTTCTCAGGATGATGCCTTACAACTTCTGCTTGAACCATGTAGATCACGTCTTCTGCGATAGTTGATGCACAGTATCTATAATATTCTCGGCATATTCACGTGCATCCTGAATTTCCTACTCTTTGGTTTTTTCCTCGTATTCCATGTTTTGCCTCCATTAGCAAAAGGAATTAACCCTTGTTTAAATCTCGGTTTTAACTTTTATGTGTTCTTTTGCATTCTTTAATTTTTGGGAAAATTTGTCTTTCTTAAATGCTGAAGTCCATTTTTTCATAGTGGTCCATCCACCAAAACGAACCATTGCATTACGCCAAGGCTGATACCATCGTTTCCATTCTGATTTAATATTATACACAAAGAAAAGCAAGGCGGGAAAAGACAGTATATGCACACCTATCATAAACATATATTTAAACTGATAAAACTTCCCCATGATTTTTCTAATTGAATCTAACATCTGTTCAGCAGTCATCGGCTCGTCAGGCTCGAAAAGTGGAAAATTCCCATCGTAATACTCCCATCCTACATCTGCAATTGGATAAATTCTATTTTCTTGCTTGAGCCGATTGGTTAATTCTGTTCCAGGTAATGGCACTGGCAATAAGACCTGTATAGTATCTATTTTGGCTTTGCGGATAAAATTCTTAAAACGCTTTATTCTTACCGAAGCCGCCATTTTAAATTCTACATCTTTGGTCAACGGATAGCCAAAAATAAACATTCCATGAATTAAAAATCCAAACTTATGAAATACTCTTGTTAATGATATCATCTCCTCTGGTTTTGTTAGTTTATGCATTGCATGTAATTCTTCTTCAATCGGTGACTCATAGCCGATTGCTACGGTATTAATGCCCGCTTGCCGCATAGCAAAGAGAAGCTCTGTATCTTTAGCTTTATCTAATCGTATTTGAACGGTTGTATCCAACCTTCTGCCAATATCTTCCTGGTAACTCTTAAGCATCTTACAAAACCGCACTGTTTCATCACGTTGCTGCCCAAAAAGGTCATCAACAATAAAGAAGTGTCTCGCATCCTTTGTCTCTAAGAGAAACTTTATTGATTCAAGCAGTCGTTCAGCAGTGGCATATCTGGGTTTGCCCTTAACAGTGCAAAACTCGCACTGCATGCCACAGCCACGTATTCTCTCAACAGGATAAATTTTAATTTTAGCATATCGAACCAAGGAAAAATCAGGTAAAGGTAATTTATCAAAATCAGTCAATAACTGCCTCTCTGGGGTATAAATAATCTTTCCATTGTTTAAATAAGCAATGCCTTTGACATTATTGACATCTCGCTTACTTTGCAAGGCTTCAAGAAGTTCCTTAATGGTTTCTTCTCCTTCACCAATAACCACATAATCAATACATGAAGCTAATACTTCAGGTATATTTTCTTCAATAAAATGCTGCCCTCCTGCTATAGTCACTATTCCCTTATCTTTATAGAACTGTGCTATTCTGTAAAGCTGAGGAATAGTGCTTGTCAATCCACCATAGAATCCAACAACATCTGCTGGTCTCAATTCCTGCAAAAAATCATGATTAGCTCTACCTGTATTACTTCTGGGACCATATCGACGAAGATTATTTTCATCAATTACTTCAACATCCCATCCTTCCATCTCATTGACAGAGGTGGCAACGCAAATCGGTCCCAAAGCCGTAGTCTTATTGGCTATATACGAATAAATATTAAACGCAGGAAAAGCAGGAATTACAATTCTGAATCTATGTCTTTTTTTCGATAGGTCAAACACAATTTATACCTCGGAAAAACTAATCTAATTACAAATTAATTTCTATATTTTTTATTATACTCCAAATAAAAAAAATCCCAAATAACATTTACTTGGGATTTTTTAAGTAGTATTTCTCGTTTATAACCTGCTGCAATTAAATAAACTATATAAAGACTCCCCGTATAAACATTAGATATAACACTATCTCTGAGTATTATACATATAAAAAGGTACTATACAACCGAAAATATAGGAATAATACGCTAATCAGAGATATAGTTTTAGTGGTATTATCGCGGTCCCCGTGCAAATATTAGTTATAATATCCTCTCTGAATTCATAGACCTGTAAATAGCTGTTATATAGCCCAATATCTGAGTATATATGCCAATCAGAGAGGTTGTTTTAGCAGTATTATCGCGGTGGCGTGAAAGGCTCGAACTTGTATTTAACAGACTAATGATTGTGGAAGAATGTAAAAATTAAGAAAATAAGGCTAAAAAATGGTAAATTTGTCCGATTTTGTCCGGTATTTTGGAGAGTCAATTTGCATAACTCTTTTGTTCATAAATAGTTACAAGATGTCCAGCCTTATGGGGTGGACATTTAGCTAAAACGGTACAATTTCAAAGGAGGAAACATGCCAGCTATACACCTCCCCGTGTTGGACGAGTTATGCAACTGGATGTATATAGAAAAGACTGAAGAACTCTATAAAGAATTAGTTTCTTTACATTGTTCCATTGCCCAATAAATCTTTATTATTATTTCTTCGCAATACTCACATTAACAGCGCTTGCACCTTTGGGAGTTTTTTCAA
>JAVCCL010000023.1 GCA_030765505.1 Candidatus Kaelpia imicola
AGAATATAATTATCGGATTCCGTTTCAACGTAGAAGGTTACGATACAACTTCACGTGGTAAAACAGAAACCTTTACTCATGGTAAGATTGAAACAGCGGCGGGATTTAGTCTTAATGATTTTAACGTCTCTGTTAAAACAACCTCCGTATTTGGAGAAGATGAAGAGAGAATAGCGCGAGGAATTGAGATCTTTAAGACTGTATTGGGTCCTCTTCGTGAATGGGGCACTAACAGAGATTATGATATCGAATTCTTAAAACATATCGGCAGACTTGTTCAAAACGACGAACTAATTAATATAATCGGCTCTTTCAATAATATTCTTCCCCATACAGCAGAACTTACCTGGAGAGTAAATACACCTTTTGAATTCTGGAACCTTATAGACGAGGCAATAACAATAGAACTAGGGAAAAGAGCAGAGAGCTTAGGAGGCCTAACAGATGCAGGCATAATAGAAGCGATGGGAAGCATTCAAAATGAATATCTGCAGAGGCTTTTAAGGATAGAGATTTTAGAGGATGATATCCTGACTCACTCTATAAACTGGGGCAACCTCTTTGACCTTGAGGCTTTTGAATTACTTGAAATCTCCCCTGAATTAGCCATGCTCCCTGATGAGTTATTCCAGCTGTCAAGTGATCTATCCAAAGATATAGCAGAGGCCGTCAGCGAAATCGGTTTAAGCATGCCTATAGAAGAGTTCCTGCTGCAGAATTTGGATATAGATGGCACTACATCTTATGCTGAAATCATGGATAATACATCTCTTGACCTATTGATTAAATACGCAATGATACTATCTCTTAAAGGAGCTAACCCCAAAAGGGTACTCTCCCCCATTATTGAGAATGCCGCAGAAGAAACCTCAACAGAAGAAGAGTTTGCAGAGGCTTTAAATACAGGTTTAGAGCGGGAGTTTTCAGATCTTATTTGGGAGGACAGCACTGCTTGGTCGCAGAAAGAGAGCACCCTATATCCCGGACATTCTAAGTCAGAGAAAACAGAGCGTCTTGATTCAGCAATAAACCTTGTCTTAGTTATGTTGAAACTCGACCAAGAAGACATTGAAACTAAAATCGATACCACTATTGCTCAAGAAGAGGCAAAAGAAGAACTATCTAAGTTCTGGAGTTATGAGCCATTTTCTGAAAATACTATTGGAAATAATAACGTTTTAATCTATGTTGATTTCGACGGCCTAACAGAGGCTTTACCAGATTTAGAATCACGCTACGGCAATTTTGCAGTTGAATATGCCCTGCAAGTTCTTTTAGAAGGAACCCTTCAGAGAAAATTAGACCTTAAATCCTATAAAGATGTTATAGCTTTAAACTATATAAAGGAACTCTACCGTCAAGGAACATACTCTGACATATCAGAGATAGCCTCTGAATTTAAAGCAAGAGTAAAACCTCTGCAAAATCTCAGTTCAGATTTCAGGCGCCAACTAATAGAACAGCTTACAACAATGGCAGGGGATGATTATTCTGCTGCTTTAGAGGATTTAAATGCTGCAGACTGGTACTGGAAAGAGCTAGGCTTATCGCCCGTAGATGTAATAGCAACAACAATCCTTAGCGGTACAATAATAAAAGAGCTGCAGGAGTCAACTTTACATCAAGAGAGCGCGATATTGCTTAACAATAAAATGATCAGACCCTATCTTGATTATTATCTCTGGTATCTACCCAATTCAGGGGCAACTTTTGAAGAGGTTACCAGAACTACATTAGGAAAGAATAAGCTCTTAGATTACTTATTCCGTGATGCCGTATCCGGTTCCTACGCCTTAACAGGTGCAAGCGGCTCGTCTTTTTGGGCTGAGGCCGAAGGGAACCCTTATACAGCAGAAGAGATAAAAGAGATGGGCATACTCTCCTGGGCAATAAAACAGTTAATGAAAGAGCTGTTGGGTGTTCCAAGAGAAGAGACAGATACCTACCAGACCCCAGAAGATGTGCTGGGGCAGGTCACAGACTGGCTATTACGTTACTTTACAGAGAACCAAGACCTCTCAACAGGAGCTATCGCCGATGCTTTCGGAGGAATCGATAATTCAATGGGTGTTGGAGGATTTATGGTCTTAGCACTAATAAGCGGAGTTGAAGAAGGAAAGATAAGCACAGAAAAAGCAAATCAGATAATAGCTAATTTTATAGATTTTATATACGATAATCCTAACGATCCTAATGACTTAAATGCCCAGGGTAAATTTGGACTACTTTACCACTATTACCGCCCGGGAACAGACGGAAGGTCTGGAAACTGCGAGGTCTCACTTATAGACACCTACCTTACAATGTGCGGATTTGAAGCATACTCAACATGGGAAGGACGAGACGAAGATATAGTTGAAAAATATAATACTTTTAAATCATCTATACGTTTAAATGAACTTATGTTTGCTTCTAGCTTAGGCAGCACTGCAAATATAACCGAACTATCAACATTAGCTCTTGGCTGGACAGATGAGAGAGGATACCCCGTAGGTAACGGCGTAGACTGGTATCATGAATATATCATTCCATTCTTAATGGGCATAGGTTCATTTGTTACAGCCGGTGACCAGGAAGCAGCAGACGCTTTAATAGAAGGGTTCTACAGTATGCAGAGGCCAGTTGCTAGTGGAGCGAGTGGTAAAGATATTGTCTATCCTTTTGATGGAGCGTTATTCCAGATTCAATATCCTCAGGTATTCTTCCCGCTATTGTATTTAACAGACCTGCCTCAAAATACTTCTAATGAAAAAGCAGCCGGATATACAGGCATGAACCATTATCAAAACGCCATTCAGATGGCTCTTAATACTCACGCAACGGCTGTACAGAACACAGACCTACGTTCTTTAAGTAGCTATCTCTGGACGCTTTCAGCATCAATGGGTCTTGATAAGTTTTACCTTATGGAGATAGGAACACAACCTAGGGACCATGATGGTGACAATTATGATGGAACAACTTCGTTTAATTCAAACGTAGCTAATTCAATGTTTACACCATGGCTATCCTATCAGAGCATGCGTTATTATACCCTTGCCTTCCCGGATAATGTAGGCAGATACGGTCCAACCGACAGCATAAACCCCGAATGGGGCTGGGAGACGCCGACATGGTTTAGTTTAGGCGGAGTAATGATAGCAGTAGAGAACGCCTTAAAATTCGGAACAGGAGAAGGAGATAGTCCTTGGGATCTGATGCTTAAAAATAGAGACTACCTAGCAACTTTATTTGCAGCAGGATTTAATATCGATCTTAGAAACTCATCTATAATCGAAGAGGTCGATCTTTATCAAGCATTCCTAAATGGAGAAGGAAGCTTAGCCCAATTAAACGACTCACTCAAAGCCAGAGCACCACATCTTGAAGATATCATAACGGCCTGCCAGGAATCAGACAGTAGCGAAATAGAGAGGTTGTTCAGAGAAAA
>JAVCCL010000024.1 GCA_030765505.1 Candidatus Kaelpia imicola
AGTATGAAACACCGGTAACCCTTCCTGGATTAACAGGCATAGAGTCTTTTAATATTATAGAAAGCGAGGAGTAAGGTGAGTAAAAAGAGTGTCATAATTGTCTTATTCTTGTCTATATTTCTAATTAATACCTCTGAAGGTAGGAGAATTCATACATCTTCACAATCGCAAAAAGGCCAGATAATATTTTTTCAGACCTATCATTTTGATAAATCTGATTTTGATTTGATAAAAGGACCGATTGAAGAACAGATACAGCAAGCGCAACAAGACGGAATAGAAATAGTATTCCTTACAGAATACACCGGCCCATCTTTAGATAAAGTTGTAATTCTCGCACAGTCTTCTGGAGTACCTTTACTAAATCTTTTGACAGAAAAAGCTTATGAAACCAGCTTAAAAAATATTTTTGAAAATGGGGTAGAAAATATGACTCGCTTGATGGCAACATCGAAAGATGGGATAGGCACTGGTAACAACGAATACACCGGAGCTACTTTCGAAGGGTTTGATAAACCACTCATGAGATTGCTAGCGAAGCATAGAATACTTGTAATACCTGAACCAATCAGTTTTAAAAGCTGGAAAGATTTTCTACTATGCGAATATCATCATTTTACAGCACAGCAACACCTCATCTCTGGTAATACAACCGCATACTTATACCATGCCCAGGAATGTATAAAATATGAGTCTCGCAGTATGCCTGCACGCGAAAAGGAGCTTTTGCAATTTTTAGATGCACAGATACAGTCGAACATGATGATCCTTGCTGACATGGGTATTTTTTATACAATAGAAAACCAAGCTAACGCCAACTACTCAATTGAAACTTACCAGGCATACAAACCATCACGCTCGCCTTTAGAAACTCTGGTAGCCAGAGAGATAGCCGGCAATCCGGCTTCGTTTGCAGAAAAAGAAGATTTAATGTATCGAAATATTATAAATCACCTGGCTTTTACCTTTCTTATAAGCTACAGACCTGATTTACCCGCCCATAAAAGCGCAGAGATAGCTAGTACGATAAGCGCTGCATGGGGAAAAGAGGTCGCAGAAGAATTAATGGCAATACTACAAACAAGAGGCCTTCTGGGTGGCTATGCCAGTCTGGCGAGTAAAATTATAGAGGATTCCCCATTCAACGCTGAAATTCGCGCTACGTTTAATATCCTTTAAGTTGCTGGTAATCGGAGCCTTTTATTTACCTGAAGGCGAATATGATATCCGGGCCTACGGCGGCATAGTAGGTGTAACGCTAAACCTCCCGGCAATAAACCCTTTGCTTTTACTGAAGAATCTTTACAGATTTGACAAATCTAATCAACCGCTAGTAATATATCTACATAACCTTGCTTAGATAAAAAGGAGCTAAGATGAAGCTTACTGTTCTTATTAGTAATAACATTTCGAAAAAGAGAAAAAATATTATTCTAACAGCTGTATTTTTGAGTCTAGTTTTATTTTCAAGCAACTCTTACTCTCAAACACTTTCGAATTGGGAATTCAATGTCTACTATGATTTTATAGATAAATTCTTCGACATGGACAGCTGGACAAAAGAGAGTGAGGATAGAATATCTAGGGAAGTTGCGACTAAATACAATATATCCTACAAACAGGTACGTGACATCGTAGATAGAGCCTTTGAACGAGGAGTTTCTGATTGGGAATGGGATGTAGGCGAGGAAATCTACACAAGGCTTTCTTCTCTGCCTGAATCGCTTCAAACCGATAATGAAAGTGATAAAATATTTAGGGAGTTCGAAAATAAATACAATATCTCTCGCAATTACATAAATGATATCCTCTATAGAACTATATGGGAGTTGATGTGGGGTTATGATTATTAAAAAAGAAGTAATATGAAAAAACTTTTAATCATTTTATTATGCTTAGCATTGAGTGGCTGAGGGATATTCAGAACTCATAAAAAACTAGATAAACCCTATACTCTTACAAGAGGAGAGTGGTTAAAGCTTGAGATCAGCTCTTATGTACAGGATTATAATGAATTTGATACATTCGTTAAAGTCTTAGACAACGATGTTGCAGTTATGATAATCTTTGATCCTACCACGCAAGATGAGAAAAGGGCTGAACAATTAAGAGATAAATTTGAAGCAGACATAGAAGTTATGATATTATATGAATACCCTTGGGCTCAAGATTTAAAGTTGACTGTCTTTACTTCGGCTGAAGAGAGAACAAAAGGATATTAATAGGAGTAATTATGAAAAAGAAAAGAGCAGTTGGAACAATAATATTTCCTATCTTCTTATTGCTTATTGGAACTGTAACTACAATTTTTATGACATTGTTCATAATAGCGTTTCTTATTCCAGAGAGTCAGTTTTCAATTAAGATATTGGCAAGCATAAATATTAATAAAATGCATCAAGAATTTTGGTCAGTCTCATTGCATGAAATACCCATCTGCTTGATACAGATGTTCTTTGGAATATGTGCTTTTGTTTCCGGTATTGGCATCTTAAAACTTCAGGATTGGGGACCAAAGCTATTTATGTTACTTGCAGCGGTCGATATACTTACGCATATAATCAATAGCATAGTCTTTAAACAGTCATTATTACCAAATCTTCCATGGATTATCTTTAATTGCATTGTATTATTTTATTTTACCCGCCCCAAAGTAAAAGAGCAGTTTGAATAATAGGGTGAATTTGAGCTTGTTGGAGATAAATCTAATCCAAAAAGGAGGAATAAAACATGCCTAGATTATCAAAATGTTTCAAGTTGGTTGTTTTTGTTTTTATGATGTATGTGTTTTTTGGTTTTGCTCTTTCATATGCAGACAGTACAGACGAACTTTTGAATGCTGCCTATAACGGAAGGGTGGATGCAGTTAACTACTATTTAGATAATGGGGTTAGCATCAACAGCACAGACGAAGGCGGAAGAACCGCCCTGATGACAGCCTCAATTGGCGGCAGAAACGAAGTCATAAGGCTATTGATGTCCAGAGGCGCAAGTATTGATGCAAGGGATGACAAAAGCGGCACAGCCCTGCATGCTGCGGCACATGCAGGTCACGTTGAAACCGTAAGATTGTTACTAAATTACGGAGCAAATATTTATACTAAAGCAGACCACAGCATGACAGTTCTAATGTTAGCGGCGATCGGAGGTAGTCTTGAAACCGTAAGATTATTGATAGAAAAAGGCGCTGATATTTACGCTAGAGCTGAAAACGGCAAGACAGCCTCAACGTTTGCATATGAAGCAGGATTTTCAGATATTGGAAAGATACTGCAATAAATATAGTAGGTATAAGACGTTCTCTCTCTACTGAAAACAGAAGAGAGAGAAGGAGGTAAACATGAAAGAAAAGGTAAAAAAGATTTTGAATAAGGCTTATACGCGAAAAGAGTTAATGAAAGCATCTATGTTCTTATTGCTGTTCATAGGACTGATGCACCTATTTCTTGGTCTTACAGGTTTAGGGGACGGGGCAATGGCCATTGGAGGAATTATTTATATAGTTGTGGCATTGATCCCGCTTTTTTGGTTACGCTTTGTGGGTATTTCTGTATGGATGTTTGATTTAGTATGTACTACCTTGTTTATGGCATTTATTCCTATATATATGTTATATATGGTGCTTGGCAGTTATTTTCTCTATAAAATGTTGAAGTATAGAAAGAATTTATAGATGAAGAGAGATGAACGACGTTGAAAACATTATCATAAATACACCTGGAGTGAAGGCTCTAAGCTTACACGAAGAGCATATAGACGAAATAATTGAGTTGATGAATGAAGAGGGTTGGTACTATTATGACCACCATGAACTCAAAAGGTATTTGACGCTGAATCAGGATTGTTTTACACTTCTCGAAGATGGACGCATCGTAGGGAGTATCTTCACCACAAAGTACGACAATCAAGCCTGGATCGGCAATATCATTATCGCGAAAGAAGCCAGAGGAATAGGACTTGCCACTAAGCTGATAAGGGGTGTCATAGACTATCTGCGTGAAAACAAGCATGTTCTCATATTTCGACTTGGGTCGGTTCCGTTAGCGATAGGCCTTTACAAAAAGATGGGATTCCATGCAGAAGCCTTTGCAACGTCTCAGGAAGCCGAGTTACCCCTTAAGGCAGAATATGAGGAAATGAATTTGGGAGAGAAGATACAGGTGCAAAGACTCGATGCGCATGACCTGGAAGCCATCGGTGAAATTGATGAGCGATACTTCAAATCAAAACGCCTGCAGTTTCTTATAAATGTATACAATGATTCAATCAAGGAGAGTTGCTTCTGTTTGAAAGATCAAGGAAAGGTTGTGGGATTTATCATGGTGAGACGGAGACAGGCTTCGAAAGACGAAGGCCGTTTTGCTGAAGGACCAGATTATGCTTATCGCCTTGGCCCATCTTGTGTCCTGCCAGAGTATGGCATCACCGGCTTCAAAGCTCTCTTCCAGGAAGCGATACGGGCCGTTAATGAGGAAGTGCGCCAACTGGGAAGCAGCGCCAGGATGTATGCAGTATTTCCGAAGAATGCGGACAAAGAGGAGATTTATGAAGATACGCGAGAAATGGCAAAGGCAATGGGCATGGATGTGAATATGAATCTTGATAGAGTCTTTGACGAACACGATCATATCTTTAGTGTACAGAAGTCAACAAAAAATGAAGAACAATGGAAGTATATGGAGAATCTGGGCTTCCATCAGGAATATTTCGAGCAAGTGATGAGCTATACGCCCGGGGAAGCAGTAAATATACAACCAGCCCAAAGAAAGGCAGAGGAAACTAGGGCCGACTCGGAAGGAATTTTTGCGTCGGCGACGCCTGGTGACAAGGCATAACATGGGGAAATATAAAAGGAGATATGAGGTGAGAATATGAATAAACTATTTGTGCCATTTTTGATATTGGTTCTACTTTCTGGTTGTAGTCAAGAGCCATCTCAGTCGGTAAGAAAAGAAACTAATAACAAAAAAGCTCAAACTTATTTAGATATGGGGATAGAGAAATATTCCCTGAAGGACTATACAGGAGCTATACAGGATTATAGTAAGGCAATAGAGCTCAACCCTAAATATGCAAAGGCTTACTATGGGCGAGGGTCGGCTAAATATTCTCTGAATGACGAAAGAGGAGCTATACAGGATTATAGTAAGGCAATAGAGCTCAACCCTGAATATGTAAAGGCTTACCGTTGGCGAGGTGTGGCTAAAGGTATTCTGAGGGACTATGCAGGAGCTATACAGGATTTTAATGAAGCAATAAAGATTAACCCTGAATATGCAGAGGCTTACTTTGGGCGAGGGTTGGCTAAATACTTTCTGAATGACGAAAGAGGAGCTATACAGGATTATAGTAAGGCGATAGAGCTCAACCCTGAATATGTAAAGGCTTACTATTGGCGAGGGTTAGCTAAAGGTATTCTGAGGGACTATGCAGGAGCTATACAGGATTTTAATGAAGCAATAAAGATTAACCCTGAATATGCAGAGGCTTACTTTGGGCGAGGGTTTGCTAAATATTTGCTGAAGGATAAATCGGGAGCGTTGAGCGATTTAAATAAAGCGGGAGAGTTGGGCTATGCAAAAGCTTATGAATTAATACGAAAAATACAAAAATAATAGATGAAAGAGCGGGGGAAGGATAAGGAGATTAGAGGATTTAGGTAATATAGGTAAGAGACTTAAGAAGGTGAGTGGGTATATTAGTTTTTGAGGGGACACTTGACTGTGGCGAGGGTGAGTCCCCTAAATATTATTCAATCCCAGATTTGACAAACTCTAAAGATATGGTAACCTTATAGAGTAGGTTAAATAAGGGTAAAAAAGAAAAAAAGTGGGGGTAGAAATGAAAACAAGAAATTTAATTTTATCTATTGTACTTGGTTGTGTTTGCGTACTTCAATTAGTTAATGTTAATTTTAAAAAAGATTGGTTGCTCGACAGTTCTTTTTTAATGCGACGTGTGCATAATCAAATATCGCAACAAGGACTTCTTGCGGCAAGTGATTGGAGTGTATTTTCAGAAGAATATATACCGGTATTACTTCAATCTCTAGCTGGTTTTTCCGTGTTAAGAGCAGCACGAGAATATCCTGAAGCAGTGATAGGAGGGGATACTATAATAAGCTTGGAAAGACTTAATCAACTCGGTTTTGTAATGATACAACAATCTCCTGAATTTTTTAAGGGTACAATTGATGTTGAATTAACTCTTGTTTTGAATTGGCTTTCAGGGGGAGCATATCAAGTTGAAGTTGACGATACAAATACTGTACGAATTGTTGGTCAAGAGTCTTTTAAATTACGACAACCCGATTCAACTATATATATGTGCAGTAATAGTAGTAGTATTCCTGAAGGTTTTTATGAAATTACTGACGTTCGCATAGAAGCAATTGATGGAACTATCTTGGGTCCTCGTCTACCTAGCAAGGAGTCTTCAGACCGCTTTAATTATGGTTTTCGATTGGTTTCTGTAGCTAGGGATATGGATGGGAATGAGCATATATGGACAAATAAAATAATGCCTGGTGATTCAACCCGAGTAGAAGAAGTACCTCTTCTTATGGATGTCATGGCTTCTGCAGTTAACTACGGACCTGATTATTCTTATGCTGATATAAACTGGTCTATGCCTCAGTTGCTGGTGTGGTCTAGGGCTTTATTGGTAGGAGATGTAGTTAAAAACAATCGTATCCCAGCAGATAATTTATTACCTGATTTTGCGGCGATACTTCATGAAGCTAAGTCTATCCCAGGTGGGGATTCAGAGATAATTTCTCATTTTGTAAATAGGGCAATAACTGAAATGGGTAATGATTATGCAGTTTATGCACATCCCTATTATATGAGCAGTAGTTTGAGCTTGAGTGCAGCTTTTGCAGCAGGTTTTCAAGAACAATTTTTTAATGGGCTCGTGAATGTGGAGAGAAATGCTCCGGTTGCAAGATTTTTAGGTGAGTTTTGGAAAATAGAAAATATTAGCCGTGATCCATTAACTGGATGGATGATTAAGGCTAGAGATTTTAATGGCGAATTGCACGTTTTTGCTCAACAAGATTTTCCTGGTAATAATATCACTGTAATACCAAATTTAATGGATATTATGAGTCGAGATTATAAGGATGGTAGGCATCAATCTAATGGAAATCGGTGGGATGGATATCTTTGGGATCCTAGTTATTTTGGAGAAGGTGCTTTTGAGGTGAAATAGTCACAATTTTGTCACAATCAGCTTCTAAAAATTCACATAAGCAATATCACTTCTGTAATCTGTTGATAATCAAAGACTAACAACCTATTAATTTAAATAATCTAGACATACACTTGACTGTGGCTCAAGTTGTCGTGGGTTCAAATCCCGTCGCTCGCCCCATATCCAAAACCCTTGCTGACATCTAATTTCTTCAGCTTTTTGTATATTAAGTTAATATATGGCATACTTATAGAAAGGAGGAATTAAGGTTAATGCAATCCTTTAGGCAAAAAATTATTGGATTAGTTTGCCTGGCGGTAATAGGGAATATTTTATTTAGTTCAAATTTTTTATATGCAAGAAGAATAAGAGAACCTGAGCAGCGGCTAATAGTTATTTATGAAGGTAGGGAAATAGTACTATCCAGTGAGGTGCGGGAGAGAATTAAAGATAAACTTGGGGTAACGAGGTCTGAGATTCGTGAAGCCCTAGAACATCCTAACTGGGTGAGTAAGGTAGAGACAGGTTGGATTTTCTATAGGCGGCATAGTTCAAAACATAACTTCTGCGTGGAGGTGGATGAGACAGGTGTGGTGCAAGACGCTTTTTATAGAAGGACTGGGCATAATACATCATGACTTGGTTTGCCACATTAAGGAGGCCCTAAAGATACCCCCAGCTGAGAGGTGTCTATAGGGGTATCGGTTAGGAAACGCGTCTTTTACTACTCACGCTATGGGATTTTTGAGAAAACATAGCTTGTTTATTCAATTAGTGCAGTTCTAAACTCGTCTAACCAACGGCCCCATTTTCTGTTTTTAGTTAAATGTCCACCCTATAAGGTTGAACATATCGTAACTGTTTAAAAGTAAAAGAGTTATGTAAATTGACTCTCCAAAATACCGGACAAAATCGGACAAATTTACCACCTTTTAACCTGATTCTCTTAATTTTTGCACCCCTCTGAAGACCATTAGCCTGTTAAATACAAGTTCGAACCTCTTCCGGGCAGCCGATAATGCCACTAAAACAACCTCTCTGAATTGACATATATCCTCCAATATTGGGCTATATAACACCTATTTACAGGCACAGTATTCAGAGAGGATATTATAACTAATATTTGTACTGGAACTTCTTAATTCTCTGTAACAAAGCATGTTGCAAAGGGCTTTGTTCTTGTATAAAATAAACAAAAAGGAGGAAAGTAATGAGCGAATATGAAACAATGCGCAATGAAATGCTTCAACGGTTTGCTAGAGTGCACTATTTATTAATAGGTACAACGGTTGCTGTTGCTTATTTAGTTTATTATTATATTGTTACTTCAGGATTGGCAAAAACTCACCTTTATTTCTTATCTTTTATAATAGTACTGCTTTTAACAGTATCATCTTACATATGCCTTAGATTATTTTATGGTATCTATCAAGAAGGTAGCTACTTAGCTATATTTCATGAATTGGACGGTAAAGAAAAATGGCATCTTAGGTCACGGTTGGTAAAAAAAGTAGAACCGTGCATGTTTCATGTATATGGCAGATGGGGAAAAGATGGTTTTAACGCTTTGTGTATATATATCAGTTTACTTATTTTAAGTCTATCGTTATTACTTTCTCTTCATTGGAGAAAGCCCCTTCTTGTTATAGATTCTGTTATTTGCTTAGAGGATATAATCAGTATATTGTTAGGAATTGGGGTTTTGATTTTCTTTTTTATATTTATAAGCAAATTATGGAAAACTCATGATTTTATGATAGCTAATTTAAAAGAATGGTATAAATATTACGATAAGCATAAAAAAGATGATTATAAGACTGAGGATGCTGAATTTAGGAAAATCCTTAATAGCTAGTAGAAAAAAATGATAAACGAGACAGAAAAATACGAAACCTTATTTTTATCTAAAAGTTATCTCTTTTGTTGTTTCTCCTAATTCCTGATATAGTAATTTGGTGTCAACTTTCATATACCAGTTGCGAAACTCGTCCAATACAGGGAGATACATTACCACGGTTTTTATTGAAGATTAATGAATTTTTAATGTATTTATATTGAACAAAACTGTCACAATTTTGTCACAATCAGCTTTTAAAAATTCACACTAACAATATCACCTCTGTAATCTGTTGATAATCAAAGATTAACAACGCATTAATTTAAGTATTTTCTTTGCACACTTGACTGTGGCACTTGAGTAGTAATCAAGTGGTTGCGGACTCAAATGAAAGATTCTAATCTCGGTGGCGAAAATTACGATATATATATAACTAAAGTAGCTGCTTATTGGCAGAGATAATTATAGTTCGAGTCCTCATCTGGGAGTTTTTATATTTAACACTCTGTAGTTATCTATGTTGCAAGGGGTTTTTGTTTGTCGTATAATACTATCAGAAAGTATTAGAAGAGCTAATAGATAAAAGATGCATCAATGTTTGTTTTGAGGATTATAAAAAAAGAAGGGCGCTATCTTATTCGTCCTGATAAAAACCAAAAGGGAGGTTTAAAATGCATACAGGAAAAATAAAG
>JAVCCL010000025.1 GCA_030765505.1 Candidatus Kaelpia imicola
CTCATTTATCAACCCTTTCTCTCTCTAAATCGACAACCAGATGAGTTAGCTTGCAAAAATAAGATAGCGGGGCCTCTTCATCAGCTATTTCCAATTTTGCCCTGCCGGGACACCAGGAACAGAGATACCAATAGAGACAAGTTTTACATTTAGAATTGGTTTTAAATTTTTTATTTCTTATTTCCGACAATAATCTATTATGACTCTCCTGTATAGAAGCAGTTGTATCTAATAAATTAATCGAAGGTTCTCTTACCAAAGTACATAAAATCATTTCACCGGTAGGTGTAATATGAAATGTATCCAAACCAATAGCGCAACGAAAGAGATTATCTGATGGAGGTTGATTAGCTACATCGGTTGAGAATTTTATATTAGGCATCTCATCCTCTTGCATAGAATTAAGTCTAAATCTTTCATTTATCTCTAAAACCTTCTTAGGGGAAAGTCTTAGAGTAACTGGTGTCAAATCTCCATTCAAACAAGCATTGAGTATAGCAGATACCCTAAATTTAAGACCCCGCTTTTCAATAAATTCTTTAATGGCATCTAATTCCTGATAATTCTGTTTTGTAGCCTGAGTTTTAATCTTTAAGGAAATATCTCTTTTTATTAAATTTTCTATTCCATTTAATGCTAACTTAAATGAACCTTTAACCTGAGAAATCTCTTCATATATTTTTTCTGTTACTGCATTCAATGTAATCTCAATACAAAAAGGTGGAAATCTTTTAAAATAATCTGCTATTTTTTTATCAATTAATGCAGCATTAGTAAAAACAGTTATAATAAATCCTTTCTTTTTGGCATAACTATAAATTTCTATAAAATCTTCTCGTTTCAATGGATCTCCCCCTGTAAAACAAAGCCAGAATATACCTTCTTTATATAATTTATCCAAAATATCAATTACTTCTTTAGTATTAAGCTCTCTCTTAAGATATTCAGAATTATTATAACAATTAGAATAACAGTGCCTACAATGCATATTACACCCAAAGGTAAGTTCAAATTGAGCAACTACAGGGTTTTTTTTCTGCCATTTTTTTTGATGCAGTTTTAAACTAAAGTCTCTATATTGGATTTCTTCCATTTTAACGCAAATTTATATAAATCCTACTTTTGACAAAAGAGATAACTCAGATTTTCTCTTCCTATCAGTTTCATAAACCCCATTTTTTATATACGTTTTTTCATTGCCAAAATTTACTAAATATTCTATCTTGTAATCCATTGTTCTTGGATAATAACAAAATTGCTTTTCAAATATTTTGGGCATACTTAAAACCAATTTTATCTCAACAATTATTTTATTCTTAATTATAAAATCTGGCTCATAAATTTCTATCTCTCTCTCCTTCTAAATTTAATCTTAAACCTTTTATCATTCTGGTATTTTTTCTCTTCTTTATTAAAAATTAAAAACCACTTTTAAAGCTCTATGATCAATCTATCTTTTATGAACAGGGCTTAATTCGTTATAAACTTTATAGAAATAACCTACAATCTTAAAAAATAAATACTTCTATAAGAACTTTTTATTTAAACCTCTATCCACCTGTAGTTATCTACATTTACTAACTAAAAATTTTTTCTGCTTTTTTAAGTGCTCTCATATCTCCTTCCAATTTAGCTAATACCATCGCATAGCTACGATGGTAAGAACTGCAGGCATCAAGCCTACCTTCTTCAAGAAGGCCTCGCGCCGGACACCAGGAGCAATATTTAGCCAAAGGGCAACTATTACATTTATAATCAGGGCCAGGCTTTATATTCTTTACAAAATCTACTATTTTACTCCAACCTTCTTCTAAGCTTCCGTTTAATATATTATATTTGGGATAAGAGATGTCTATACAAGTTTTCATTTCTCCATAAGGAGATATAATAACATCGGTTTTCCCTGCTCCGCAGTTAAAAAGTACTTTTCTATTTTTCTTTATCCCCATTTTTTTTCTTAGCTTACCATCTTTATCGTATTTTTCAAATAATTGAGGATAATATTTTCGGCGTAAATTTTCTGCTTCTTCAGGTAATATACGGTAATTCAATGGTACCTTACATCCATCACTCCTATGAGAAATAAAAGTATCATAGCGAAATATGATACCTAAATTTTCTACAAGTTCCTTCATTTTTAAAAATTCTTTAATATTTGGTTTTATAATAATTGATTTAAGTCCCAAAGGTATACTTCTCATTTTGAGTAAATCAACTGCTCTATAAACTTTTTCAAATGAACCAGATATACCAGATATTTTATCAAAGGTTTTCTTTGTTGCCCCACGTAAAGTTATATCAACTTTATTGGGAGAAAGTTTTTCTATTTTATCAGCAACTTTTTCATCAATCAAAGAACCGTTAGTCAAAAGTATTATTTCAAACCCTTTATTTTTAGCATAAAAAAGAATATCAAAAATATCGGGACGCATAAATATCTCACCGCCAGTAAAACCAAGATAGAATGTTCCCATATTATAAAGCCCATCAAGAATAGAAAAAACCTCCTTCGTAGTAAGCTCTTTCTTTTCTGGCTCAGGAACAATATAACAATAGCTGCATTTATGATTACATTTATGAGTCAATTCAAATAAAGCTCTCAAAGGAAAACGTTTCTTATCCGCTTTTTTAAGTAACTTTAATGAAATATCACTAGAATCTACTTCTTGCATAATCTTTTCTCCGTTGGTATTTTGCTTTGGCTAAGCGACAGAAATATTCAACCGGAGCTTCTTCATTCCCTGCTTCTAAATATGTTCTGGCAGGACAATGAAAACAGACAGACCGTAAATCGCAATTTTTACACTCAGAATTAGTTTTAAATTTTTCCTTGAGCAACTGAGGAAACACATTAAAAAAACCTTCTTTGAAAGAAACTTTCTTTAAATCAGTACTAAATCTATCTGTTAAATAACAAAATTGTAATCTGCCGTAAGGATTTATAAAAAATTGAGTTAGCCATGCATTGCATTGATAAAGATACTCGGAAGGTCTTTCAAATTTATACGGTTGATGAAATCCTTTTTCTATCTCCTCTCTCATATCTGGATCCTGCGATTCAAGTTTTAATATTTCCTCCGGCTCAAGTCTATACTGACAAAGCTCCATTGAACCATCAAGGCGGGCAGTTACGAAAGAGTCGAATCTGAATTTATGTTTACCTAATAAACTTTCAGCATAGGATTTAATCTTCAGGATTTCATCTCTATTCTGTTTTAATCCATTGGTCTTTAAAATTAAAGGTAATTTTTTTTCTACTAATACCGGAATAATACTCATTATTCTCTCAAAAGAGCCAGGAATTCGAGTAATTGTCTCATAAGTATTTTTAGTTATGCCGTTTAAAGTTATCTCAATTGAATATGGAGGATACTTAGATAGGTAATTAATTATAGACCGGCTCAATAGAGAACCGTTTGTGAAAATTTTTACCAAAAATCCTTTTCCTTTAGCATGAGAATATATATCTAAAAAATCTTCTCTTAGAAGCGGCTCCCCACCTGTAAGGCAAAGCCAAATACATCCCTCTTTATAAACCTGGTTTAAGATATTTTTTATCTCTTTTAAAGTTAATTCTCTATCTTCTAACTCTTGACCTTTGACTTCCGAACCTTTGCAGTAACAATGGATACAGTTAAAGTTACAGCGGTAAGTAATTGCGAACTGACCGCTTAAAGGTTTTCGTACCTTAAATTTCTTATAAATATTTTCTACAAACGCATCCTGTTTGACTTCGTTCATTTAAATAATAGCTTCTATCTCTTTCAAATCCTTCAAAAATGCTGAGAGTTCTTTTTTTAATTCATTTCTTGTGGTGTCAAATTCTTTCAAAAGTATTTGTTTAATTTCACTTAATGTTTTTTTTCCATTAATTAGCTTCCAAACTCTTGCTGCCACATCATTTAAGGTATAAAGATATTTAATATCTTGGGAAGATTTATACAGAGGAAGCAGAATAACTTCTCCTTCAATTTCACGAACAACAAATTTTTTACTTTTCTTTAATACTTGAGAATCTTTTGTCATCCTAACCTCTCCTTTTTTATAAATTATCTCAATAATGGCCTAAACTTCCTGTCTTTTTTGCCTCCCTGACTGCAAATTTAAAAAACAATAATGAAGTTGGAAACAACAATATTGCAAATCCCGACAAAATAATTATATCATAAAATACCTGATAAAAAGAGTAATTTTGCAATAACGCATACCTTGCTGCTCTTAAGGAATAAGTAATAGGTAAAAGGTGAGAAATCCATTGTAATTTCTCTGGCAATACAGTAATGGGATAATATACTCCTCCAAATAACCCTGAAAAAATCCCCATTAGCCACTGAATAGGATTGCCTTGCTTAAAAACTATGATAAATCCAGCTGACATTATGCCAATACTTGAAAATATTAGAATAGTTAAAAATAGAATAAAAAACACTAGAATCCAATTAGCATTAAAAAAATTGCCGGCTAATAATATCCCGACTAGAAAATAAACAATAATATTAATAGAAGAGAAAGTAAATCTCCATATGCTACTCCCCAAAATAACAGTAGAAAGGCGGGCTTTACTCACTAGGATATACTCTAAAGTTCCCAGCATCTGTTCTTGCCTAATACTGCTGCTAAAAGAACTCAAGGCAGTCGAAATATACTGTGAAAATGCTAAACCAATTAAAACAAAAGGAAAATAACTTCCTCCATAATCTTCTAAATAAGGGTTAATTCTATTACCAAATAATTTAGAAAGGAAGAAAAATGTTAAAATATTGACAACCATTCCCCACCAGCTGAATATAAAAGACATCTTATAACTAACCTGTATTTGAAAATCACGTTTAACAAAATAAAACATTCCTCTTATGAAATTAAGATATCTCATTTTTCTTTAGTAAGTTTAACAAAACTTTCTTCCAAATTTTTACTATTAGTAGCCTTGTTTACTTGATTCAAATCACCTTTATATTTAATCCTACCTTTATGTAGAATTGCCAACCGGTTAGCCAATTTTTGAGCCTCATAAAGATTATGGGTTGTAAACAGAATCGCTTTCCCTTGCCTGGCAATCTTTCTTAAAATTTCATGAACTTGAGTAGCTGAAGCAGGGTCTATGCTTTTAGTAGGCTCATCCAGCAAAAGCACTGCCGGGTCGCTAAGAAGACCTCGTGCAATGTTTAACCGCTGTTTCATACCGCTAGAATAAGTCTGAAATATTTTGTCAAGATAATCTATCTCTAACAGATTGCACAATTGTTTAATCTTAAATTTAGCTTTTTTACCATAGAAACTATACAGAGAAGCAAAAAAAATCATATTCTGCCATCCTGTCAAACGCCAATAGAAACTACGTTCTTCGCCAGATATAAAACCTATACGAGGCTGAATTTCCTTTTTACATTTCTGGATATCATATCCATCAATATAGACAATCCCTGCTGTAGGGAGAATGAGTGAAGATAAAATCTTAAGTAAAGTTGTTTTACCAGCCCCGTTTTTCCCCAAAAGAACATAAACTTCTCCTGAAAATACGCTCAGATTGATATCTTGAAGTGCAATAATTTCTTTGGATTTCGTCAAGGGGTGGAGACACCATTGAGATAAACTTTTCGTCTGTTTGAAAATTTTACTAAGATTGTCAATTTTAATTGTCTCTTGAAACATAAAAAAATTATTTCTTTACATTCTACAAATATTATTTTTTATAAGCTACCATTTAAAAAACAAACTTTTGACGAAATCTCATCATTACCTATAAAAAACCGCATAATGTTTATAATACTCTTTTTAGATGAGTTGCTATTTTATGATTATCACTAAACTACTCTATTCTCAATTTTCCGATATTTGTATTAAATACATTTACTCAGAAATCATATCGATTATATTCAATCTTTTAATATTCCGCCAATAATTTTCAAAGTCTACTCTATCTCTAAAAGATTTAATACCTAGTTGAACCAATTTAACTCCATTAAGACATATAGATCCTGGTATGTCTATTAAAAATCCGGGTTGATTTCGTTTTGATTTTAAATTTTCAAAAATTACAAATGTATTATTTCTATGAACACTCAGGGGGAATGCAGACTTTTGTATAATACTTTTCAAAGAGGTGTATTTCAATTGTTCAGTCTTTTCCTCTATAGGAAATAAGATTATAAATATCTCCTTATCTTTATCTAATAGCTTGGCACTAATCTTAAATTCATTACCGCTTTTTATGATTTCAAAATTCAATTTGTGTGGAAAATCACGCCAGCAAAACCGCCCTTTAATTTTATCAGAAGCAACTTTTACATAATCACAGGTACCCATCGTTGAAGATATAAGAACAGAAGGTTTTTCTACGATAACAAATTCAATTTTGAATTTGTTGTTAGATTCAACCTTAGAAATCAATGTTATATTTTTATTATCTATTGTTACATAGAAAAACTCATTTTCCAGAATTTCTAATTTCTGAGCATAGATATACGCAGTTTTACCTTCCGGTAATTTAATTTCATCTACAAATTCAAATTTGGCCCTGGTTTTTAAAATCCAGTTTGGATTAATATCTTCAAGCAATTGATTTGATTCATCTAAAGAGCAATGGTGTTTTTGATCAAACCGATCTTTATTTTCAGCAACTATCACTTGAAAGACAAAATGTCTCGAATTTATCGCTGGTAAAAAAAAATGCTTTATATTTTTTCTGTTTTTCAACTTATTAATTATATCGAAATAAGCAATAGAAAATCTTGCATACCTTGTCCTGTCTCTACTAATCAATACATATTCTAAAGGTAGATCAAACCTGTTTTCTTTGTTATATTTTTCAATAACATTTAATATTTCTTTATACTTCCAGTCTTCTCGACTCGGAGCAGCATAGCCTGAGATGAAAGAATTTTCTCCTCCTTCTACTTGCCTTGGCATATAACCCAATAACTTATATCCAAAAGCTAAAGGAACATAGGAAATAAGGAAAAAATTGATAAAAGCATATCCGATAAGAAAAATAAATAGATACTTTACTTTTTTATTCCAAAAAATATCTAAACCATATCCCGCAATAAGAGATACCGGAACTAATAAAGGAATCAAATGCCTTTCGTTGCAAGATTTTAATAAAGATGTGAACAGAATTGGAAATACAATTGTCAAAAGCAAAGAATATTTAAATTGAAATTTTTTAAAAGAAAAAACATATATACCGGAAAATATAAAAATTAAAAAAAGCGGTAAAGAACAATATTGAAAGACTGCTATTTTTAGATAAAAAAATATTTCTTTCATATAATTCAAAAATGTAAGAGATTCTTGATCTCCACATAAAATATAACTTTTTGCCTTAAACAAAAACTCTCTAATATGATGGGGGGTATACCAAACTATTATTACTGTTGATATAGCCGAGAATAGCAATAAAAGATATTTGTTTTTATCTTTTTGTGGCATACTGAAATACAGACTGCAAAAAAGAGGAAATAGAAAAATAAAAAATGACCATTTGATTAATGCCCCGATTAAAAGTACTACAAATAGATAAATAAATTTTTTAAAAGACCAAGACTTATTAAATGAAACAACTGCATATACACCTAAAGCCACAATGCTTGTTAAAGCAAGTTCCAACATAAAAGTTCTACTACAACCATATATAGTAGGAGACAAAGAAATGAATAATAAAGAAAAAATCCCTGACCTAGCATTAAACAGTGTTTTGCCTGTAAGATAGATAGAAATAAGAAGTATGATAAAATAAAACAAATTTGTAAAAAGAACTGTAGATATGTAGTTAGAAGAAGATAAAAAACTGAAAATAGCTCCTGTAATATAATATAAAGGCGGCCAAAAAGAATGTCTGTATATCTCAATCAGATGTTTTAGCCCCTGTTCAAAAAAATGTATATGATAACTTAGAGAAGTAACAAGATGAACGAATTCATCTTCTGCTGATGGCGATTTATTTAACGAAAGCCAGATATAATTGTTTATTGCATAAAAAACAACACATACCGTAATTGTTATAATAATCTTTTTATAAGTTTTCATGCCCCTCTACTATTTTGTTAAAAGACATTTTTACTCCCAATTGTTAAGAAATAATTATTTCCGCAAGAAAACAGAAATTCATAACTCATGCAATTTCAATACGTTGTGCTAAAAGAATATTGACTTCTTATAGCTCCTGTTATCTTTTAACTATATATAACTGGGTCAATATAACAATGAGCAACGTATAGGTCAAGTTTTATTTTTTTTATTATTTTTATTATTATTTTTTTATGCTTTTTATTTCTCCTTCTTCATCAACATCTTACATGAATTATTCCACATTATTTACGAGAGAACCAAATTTATTATTCTTTTCAGCAAATGGAAATTATTGATGTTATTAAAACGGTAACCTTGGCTGATAAATTATTCTATCTATTCCTAATTTTTTTAAATATTTATCAGAAGGACTCTTAGATTTATAGAATACTGTGTTCCCAATACCATAAAAGGGAACAGGCAAAGTATTATTTTCTAAACGCAGGAAATATTTCTTGCATTCTTTTTTGCAAGCAGCATAAGTTAAGGTCAATCTCCCGCATGCTCTTGCAGTAGTAATATAACCATAAGGAAGGTAAATTGAAACTTTCACCTTTCTATTTACCTTAACATTCATTTTCCAAACCAGATTATCAATTTCAACTCGATTAATGTTTTGAGATAAAAGGTATTTTTGAAAAATAGGACTATTTATTATAGACGCCTGATAATGTTCAAACAAAGCATAAGGAACCTTTTTGGGGTATACCATTGCTTTTATTTTATTGTTTGGGTTAAGAATTTTTATAGTTTTCTGTTTATGCAAAAATATTTTCAGTATCCTTGGGTCTCTACGCTGCTTGGTCAAAAGCCTTCCTAAAACAGGATCGAGGTTTTCGAAATTATCCTTTATTAGTTTAAATACACCCCAATCATTACACACTACCTCAACATTTTTTTGACTGTTCAAAAAAGTCAGTAGCTTTTTAAGCTTTTTCAATCCGAAGTTAGTTACAAAAGGAGTAACAAAAGTGAATTCTTTGTTTCTGTTTTTAGTAAAAAAGTACCACCTTTTTAAGGCATCAAGAGTGGGAATTAAATTTTCACAAAACTCATTTCCAAAATAGATTCTATCTATATTTTTCTTAATATCTTGTATTCTATTTACAAATAAAGCTTTTTCAAATTTATTTTTCATTTTTTATCCAATGGGGTGAAAAGTAACAATCGAATTTTGTACATCTACGTTTATTTTTAAAGATGATTTTTGAAAATAAATCTTTACATTTATGCTGATAATCTCTTTTAGAAATACCACCGCATGTTAAATAAGACAACGCCTCGGAAACAAGCTTAACTAATTTAGTATTATATTTCGGGTCCATTCCCCTTCCAATTATTTTCAGACTTCTTATTGGATATTTTTTAAGATCGTATAAATCGCAGATTCTGCAACCAAATGATAGATTTTTATTATATTGGAACTTTAAATTACTTTTTTTCTCTTTATGCGATGTAGCACTGAAAATCTTAAAACGCCTTCCCGCCAATTCCTCCATAAAATAAAAATTACAACCTTTGCAAGCTTGTTCTGTATTATATAATGGATACAAAAAAGTGTCGCTTTTTATTTTCATATCTTTGGTAAATTTGCTTTCACTTTCATGAGAATGAAAAAAGGTGCAATATCCATCAATAAATTGGCAACTTTCAGCAATAATAAATATTTCAAAATCTATTTTGGATTTAACTTCTTCAATAATATTTCCAATTTCGTTCGCTGTTAATTGTCTAGGTAAAACTATTCTACTAGCACCAAGATTTTGATAGAAGTCTGCCGTATTAGAATTGAAACATGTTCCTCCTGTGCTAATATGAATTTCTTTCTTAAACTTATTTTTTATCAGGGTAAGCAAAAAACCTAAATCAGCAATGATAATTCCTTTCACACCTTTTAAAAACTCAATTTTCTTCACTAGGTCAAGTAATAATGGATATTGTTCAGGAGTATAAAGTCCATTAATGGTTACATAAACAGGTAGATTATGTTTATTTGCTTGATCAACTGCCTTTCTAAAAATGTCATAATTTTCAAAACTTTGACCTTCTCCTCGACGATTCAAAATGTTAAAAGCCAATGGCCACTTTTTAATTAATTCCTCAGTAACATAGCCACAGTAAAGCTCATCCGCACCTGTATTTTTTAATAATTTGATATCTTCTATATGAGTAAATGGAGCTAAGATTCTAAAGTATTTTTTTCTCATCTTTCTCTTTAACTATAACAGGGATTCTCTTCCAATAAGTAACCAGCTGGGTTAAATACTGTTTTTATAGTATCATTTCAATCGATAATTATCAATAACTTCCAAAAAATGACTTAAATTTTTGAAGGTACTTTCTCCGCTTTTTCATTTCGACTTCCTGGTTTTAATAGCTATATCACATTTTTTACTTCCTCTAAAGGGAGGCTTCACACTAACCAATGGTCTAAATTCGGAGAAATACTACAATACACTGAGCTATTTAACGACAAAAAACAAACTTTCTTTTTAGTAAGTTTGAAGTTATTTAAAGGAGGACAGGGTTTACTTTATTTTGCAAATTTTTAAAATAATATTAAATAAAGCTATGCCTTATTTTATGTTTAGAGTTGCTGCTTGTTGAATTCTTTTGAATTTCAGAACCCCCTTTTCTAATTCTTTACTAGCTTGCTCTGTTTGACCAATATTTTTGTAGTAATTAGAAAGAGAGAGATTCACATGAAATTCTTCCGGGTTTATTTTTTCAGCTTTTTTAAGCTCTCTTATTGCTTTCTTATATTGTTTGGTTTTCTCGTAACAAAAACCTAAGATT
The DNA here is from genome assembly GCA_030765505.1 of Candidatus Kaelpia imicola. Lineage (NCBI taxonomy): Bacteria > Pseudomonadati > Candidatus Omnitrophota > Candidatus Kaelpia > Candidatus Kaelpia imicola. Next base: position 10,867 of record JAVCCL010000025.1, read on the forward strand.
AAATGGCCTTCTTTGTAATTTAACTCTATTGCTTTATTTGCTTCTTTAATAGCTTCTTTATAGCGTTTGAGAATAAAATAGGCTTTGGCCAAATCTATATAAATAGCGCCTTTATTTGGAAAATTTTTTAAAATTCTCTTGTACATCTTTACAGCTTTTTCACTTTCTTTAATCCTAATTGGATGGGATGGATCTAAAAAATAGCTGTTAGTTATAACTGCTTCGTTCACTAATTTACTGCAATAATTACATTCATTACAATTATGGGTACATTTAAGCATTTTTTTGAAAAAGTTATTCTCATTAAGCACTTTAGAATCAACATAGCTAAAATAGGGTAAGAGACCTGCACAATCTAATAATAGCAGTAGATTACCATTGAAATTTTGATTTATATATGCTTTTAACCTAAATTCAATTAAAGAAGTGGAAGAATCCCTGCTTGAAATTTTAAAATAGTCTCCAACCTGAGTATAATATTTTAAGGCATCAGGTGAAATAAACGGGATACTAAAGATTTTTTCAGGGTTTTTGGAAAAAATTTTCATACACCACTTTTCGAAAAAAATTCCATCTATCATCTCAACTTTGGGATTTAACTGTGCATGTGCTATAAAATTAAAATGCGCTTTTCTAAAAGGGCAGTTTCTTAAACATCCTTCATTAAGTAGTATTTTTATTTTAAGTCCGGTTTTATCCTTAATCTCTTTAATCAAAGGAATGTCTCGATTTATATCTCTATCGACAGTTAGAATATCCACACCTAAATCCTTAAGATATAGAGCATGCTCTACTGTTTTTACGTAACAGTTAATAGATGATTCTATTTCAATTCCCTTAATTTGTTCCTTAATCCCAGAGATATAAACAGAATTCGTAACTATTACACTTTTTAATCCTAAATCTTTCAATTTCTGAATATAGTTAATGATTTTTAAAAAGAATTTCTTCTCTAATCCTAATTCTCCTGCGCATGTTGCATTTAATAGCAGCTGAGATTTTATATTTAGCGAGTTGCATTTTTTAATTATTTTGGGGATTTCATTTACATAATTACTTTTTTGAGTAATATGTCTTCCTGAACCTAAGTATTGACGGGGGATTGGGAAATAAAAAGCCTCGATATTGTCTTCATACACATCTAGAAGACTTAATAGCTTGATATCATGATTATAGCCTATGGAGAATTTCATTTTTATTAGTGCCTTAAATTTTCACCTTACTCATTCTATTATTTTATCTGCTTTTTAGTTTAAAACTTTTTTAAATAATCCATTTAGTAGAACTTCTAAATATCTGCAATTGTCAATTATTTGAATTAAGGTTACTTTGTAAAATCCGATTCTATTTCGCCAATGTAACAAAAGGAATATTAGTTAGTCTCTCCTAATTTCTACTACGATATTTTTCCTACTATTTTATCTCTACAGTTCATTACTATTACAATATGATGTTGTCAATACACTTTACAAACTTAGTAATATATTAGCACTTCGACAAAATAAAAGTAAATTAAATCTTGTCCTGGTTCAAAAACAAAGATAAGCAAACCTTGCACTGTTTTACATGTATTTTATTTACTTTTTTACCTTCCTTACAACAAGTGCACAGTTCTGCCATTTGTGTATTTTTTGTAGCATAGACAGGACGAATTAAAACAAGAAAATAAAATCCATTTTATTCTATAAATTATGATAAAATGAAACTAACTTAGAATATAACATTAGTAAAAAATTGAAGCAGCAAATGAAATTATTGGAAGAAAAATTAGTTTATTCAGCCGATATTTCACTTAACACATTAACTAAAATCGGATTCAATCTTATAAAATAACCGAAAATTTAAGCTATTAAGAAAACACTGACATATTAAAAGCATCTATTAGCAAATTGCTAAATTAATAGATTTTGTTTACGGGATTTTTAGTCTAGCTCTTTAGTTTTTGGTAAGATAAATCTATATAATACAAAATGAAGATAAGAAATTGTATGAAAGGGTTTGTTCAAGGAATAAATAGAGTTATTCCACCCGAACAAACATGTAAAGTTGTTCTGAGGAAAATTCAAAATATAGATCCTCTTATCTTAAAGGGATATTTTGAAGTGCCGCGACCGAGCAAAATTTTACAATATAGGTTTATAGGAACTGATTATTACCAACAAATTGTTCAAGCAGAAGGAACTAATGGAAAAGGTCATTTTAAAGAACAAGCGTTGGCAAGCGGCATCATGGAAATGGTAGAGAGATATTCATGCTATAAATACCTTCGCAGTAAAAATACTTTCAAAATATATTCTTTTGAAGATTTAAAACATAATACATTTCAATTAAAAAATATCTACTCTAACTTTATTGATGATACTCATGTAAAGATACTGAAAAATAAAGAGATAAAAGCTGCTAAAATACGATGGTACAGAGGATACTCTTTGGATGGCAGGAGAACGTACTTACCAATGAGTCTAATTGCATATCTTCTAGAAGGTACAAACGGAATGGCTGCAGGAAATTCTCTTGAAGAAGCATTGTTACATGCCATCTGTGAAGTGATTGAGAGACACTGTTTATCCCTAATAAAAATAAACAAGCTAAAGACACCTCTTATTGATATGTCTACCATTAATTCTTCTATAGCAAAGGAACTAATAAAAAAAATGCAACTTCTAAAATATCCAATTTTAGTTAAAGATTTTTCTTTGGGTATTGGTTTACCAGTAATTGGTGTCATTAGAAAAGTAGATAAAACAAACTGCATTATTACTGCTGGTGTAGCTACGACTCGAGAGGAAGCATTAATAAGAGCTCTTCTTGAAAATTCACAGACTGAATCTAAAGAAAACTATATAAAAATTCATTTAGCCAAATACTATTTTGTAAATAACAAAATTATATCTATAAAAGATATTCCAAATGTAAATAACAAAAGTATGAAGTTAGAACTTGAAAAAATTGAAAAAATATTAAATAAGCAAAAAATGAAGATTTTTTTTATTGATACTACAGACAAAATTTTAAATATTCCCAGCGTTATAGTATATATTACAGGGGCAAAATTTTTTAGTAAAGAGACATCGTACCGAAATATATTAATAGGACTCATTGAAGAGTATTTAAGGAATGAGAATTACAGTGATATCGAAAGATATTTGAATAAAGCTGATAAAATAGATAAGAACAACAAACTTATATATTTTTATTTTAGAGGATTAATTTTAAAACATCACTCTCGATATAGAGAGGCAATACAGTACCTTTCAAAGGTTACAGAGATTAAAATAGCTGAATTTCAAAAAATTAGCCTCATAAATCTTGGCCTTTGCTACCAAGCAATAAACGATATGGATAATGCAATAGATTGTTATGCAAAAGCCATAGATTTGTTTCCCGACTTTAGTATTGAGTATCTTAGATTCTATTATGATAATGTACCTTTACTTTTTAATAATAGAAACCTTTTTGATAATGCCAAAAATTTGTATTATGAAATTAAATTATTTAGGAAACATTTTCCTATTATTAATTTACAAAAAATAAAAACTCCATTTTATAAATATCAAAAAAATAAAAAAAACATATTAATCCATCTCGAAAAAACTCAAACTCATTTTATTTCTAAACAATATAAAAAAGCTATCGAAGAAGCAAATAAAATAACAGGGTTAAGTAATACAGCAAGCAAAATGCACAATGTATATTTAATTTTAGGTTTTTGTTATGAGAAAACCAAACAATATAAGAAAGCGATAAGAGAGCTTAAAAAAGCTGAAAAAATAAACCCGGAAGAATTTCAGGTGAATCTCTCTCTTTCCAATTGCTACAAAAATATTGGTCAAACAGAGCAAGCTAATAAAGAATTAGAAAAGGGGGTTCTGAAATTCAAAAAAATTCAACAAATAGCAACTCTGGATATAAAATAAAGTAAATTTTATTTTCTTTTAAATGATTTTAGACTTACTACAGGAAAAGTTTATTTTTCTATCACTCATCATCTTTAACATTAGAGAATTTAGTACTGTTGCTGTTTGTATAAATATATTTTAAATAATGCAAGCTGCAGAGAAATGAGTTGTTCTATTTTAGATTAACTGTAGAAGCAAGCTGTATTTGGACCATAGATTAGAAGCTATTTGAAAGCTTTATTTCGCAGGTTTGAAAAAAACAATAAAAATACTGCCAGCTAAAATATGGGGTGTTTTTGAAAAAAAAGCACCTTCTTTCGAGAAATTCCAAAGGTACCGACTCTCTAAATAGCGAAAAAAAAACGGGATTTGAGAATAGTTGTCTCAGCTTATAAATATTGTAACTTCTATAATATATTGACTTTTTATCCTCTAAATTTTACCATTGGTTAGGAATAATGTTAAAACAATTTAAATCTAATCCAAAAAATATAGCTCTCATAGTTATAACAGGAACTATCCTTCGTCTATATAAATTAGGCTATCATGACTTCTGGTATGATGAAGCGATGAGCATAGCGTTGGCTCGAGTACCTCTAAACATTACCACTCCCCCTCTCTACTATCTTCTTCTTAATATATGGATGAAATTGTTCCCAATTAATGAGTTTTATCTTCGATTACCTTCATTGCTTTTCAGCGCTGTATCTATACTATTAATTTTCATTCTGGGTAAAAAATTATTCAGTCCCAACATTGCTCTTTTTGCAGCTGCTATAATGAGCTTTTGCCCTTTTCATATCTGGTATGCTCAAGAAGCCCGTCCCTATAGCCTGCTTTTATTGTTAGGCCTTTTATCTACTTTTTTACTTTATCAAGCCTTAACCAAAAACAAAACATACCTTCTAATATTATTTATATTAACTTCTGTTTTAGGACTCTATACAAGCTATTTTTTCGGAGTCCTTTTTGCCTGTCAATTATTGACTATACTTTTTCTTTTCAAAAAATTTAAATTTAAATTCACAGGAATATTTTTCCTCTTTTTTACCCCGATATTTATCTTCTTACCCTGGCTATTAAAATTTTTAAGAAGATTATGCTACATTTACCAAGGCTTCTGGATACCTGAACCTAATTTTAAATCTTTGCTGATAACTTTAGAAAATTTAAATGTTGGATACAATGCACTGCCCATTATCTATATCCTCGCAAATGTTGTAACACTAATTTCAGCAATTTATATTCTTTTAAATATTAATAAATTACCCTGGAAAAAGGTAAATTTAGTTTTTATATTATCTCTATTTTTACTTCCTATTTTCCTAATATTTGTATTTTCAAAATTTGTTACTTCCATCTATTTAGACCGAGCATTCTTAATATTTAGCCCTTATTATTACTTGTTTTTAAGCCTGGGTATCTGCTCGATTAAACCGAAGCGATTCAAAAACATTGTAATCTCTCTATTTTTTATTTTACTCTTCTATGGAAATTATGCTTATTTTACTGACAAGATGCCCTCATCAGAAATTCATCATATGGGGGCAATGCTTAAAAAACAGGTTAAACCAGCAGTTGAATTTATATCTAACAATTATAAATCGGAAGATTTAATTGCCTATACTAATTTTTCTTTTCCAATATTATTCAATTATTATTCTTCACCTGAAGCTTTAGAGACTAACTCTCACACTATTTTCAAATTCTTTAACAAGAAGAATTTACCGCAGCATACTTCTTCACACAAAACTTCTGCAAAGATGGTTAAAACCTTCGATCAGAAATACTTTATAATACCGTCTGCTCAAGACCCCTACTGGAGAAGAGGATATGCAGCTGACTATAGTATTATTAATTTGGAGAAACATTCTCCGGCTAAAGAGATTAAGACCATTTGGCTTATTTCAACTAACTGGCAAAGAGATGGTCAGTTGGATGAAAATTCCCAAGCTGTAAACAGATGGATGGATAAAAATTATAATCTTATTCTTGAAAAAGAATTTCAGGGTATATTTATATTTAAATATGTTAAAAACTTCCGAGATTAATCTATTACTTTCTTTAATTCGGAATAGTAATCCTAAAATAAAAAAAGATATAAATTGGAGCATATTTATACAGCATCTCATTACTCATGAATTAATGCCTTTTGCTTACCAAAGATTAAAACATAGAAAAGATATAGTTCCCTCCAGTATCTATAGTCGTCTTAAAAACAGTTATTATTACAATCTATCCCGTGATAATAATCTCTGGCAGGAATTTTTAAATATTGTTGATAATTTTAAGCGCAGCAATATAACCCTATTACCTATTAAAGGTATGGATTTATTTCTAAGATTCTATCCTGATTATTACTGGCGAGCTATGTCTGATATAGATATTTTGATAAAAGAAGAAGATTTCGATAAGAGTAATAAAATTTTATCCCAATTAGGCTATAAAAAAGAACTGTTAGGACATAGAGAAAGATATTGGCGTAAAAACCAATGTCATGTTTCGTTTAAAAAATTAGGTATATTCTTAGAGGTTCACTGGGCATTGGATTTTAAAAGGAAAAATAGAATTTTATTAGATCATCTTTGGAGAAGAATAAAACAAGTAAATATAGAAAATAGAAAGATAGATATTTTATCTGCAGAAGATTCGGTATTTAGTCTTGCTTTACATAACCGCCGTATGGGAAGAATACTTTCTCTAAAGCAGATCTTAGATACATCAAATATTATAAATAGCACCCTGCGTTTTGACTGGAACTATATATTAAAAGAAACACAGCAAAGTAAATTACAGGCAACAATTTATTTTTCTCTTACACAGGCGAAATTTTTTACTAATGCAAAAATACCTTCATCGTTTATCCAAAGACTGACTATACCCTGCTGGCAGAAAGAAACAATTCAGAAATTTATATTCAACAATACATTTCCTCAAAATTTCAATTTTGATATCAAGAGAGACTATCTTAAAACACATTTTCTTATTTATGATAAAATACGAGAACCCATCTGTTACATTATAAATATTCCTTATGAGCAATTCTGCAAATTTTACAACTTGAAATTATATAGAGAAAAAACAAATCTTTTATACAGAATGCGTTTAATTTTTATCCCGTTCAATCTGTTTAAAAAGATATTTTCCGGAAAAATACCTTTTTAAAAGGCCTAAGAATTATCTTTGCAATAGGGGCAAATTTAACAATGGCCCAATTCAGATACTTACTCCATATTCTATCCAGCCTTGATATTCGACCATTTCGTAAAATACCAACAGCTTTACCTATGAGCTGTTCTTCAAGTATCGGTGAATTTAATTTTATCTGATTATCTCCGCGCGGATATAAGAAATATCTGTTTTGAGAGATGATTTTTTTTACCAAACGATGGCAGGTAATCTGTTTATTAGAACGGTATACTATTATATCTCCGATATGTAAATTACTTGACTCTGTTTTCTTTACTACGACTTTCTCACCACTTTTAAGAAAAGGCCACATACTAAAACCAACTGTCCCCAATACAAACATATCCTTCTTCTCTACCGCAAAATCTCTATTCATCTGTATCTTTAGATCCATCTCTGATTTTGAGCCTCTACAGATCTATAATTCTAATTCCGTGCTTATCTGTGACTTACACTTCTTATAAACCGTACTATTTCTCTCTCTTTACGAAAACCTAATTTAAAACAGGGGATTTCCTTTATTAAGTCTAAACAGAAAGAACTTGAAATATTCATCTTATTTTCATTCCAAAAAACAGGAAATATATTAGGGAACATTAACTCAAAAGCTTTCCTATTACTTACATTCTTAATACTATTTTTTTTACTATGATAAATAAAGAGTATTTTCTTTAACTTTGCCGGCTCTGTTTCTGACTTAAGATAATCTTTAAAATCTCCATGCCAAGGTGTAGCATAAAGAGAATACTCCCCATTCTGTTTCCTTACAATCATTCTATCATCATTCAATATCTTTGCCCGGCTATATCTATGCCATAATCTTGCCATTGTAGATTTCCCTGCCCCAGATGGACCAATAAATAACATTCCACTCCCATCAATATCTTTAATTCCTGTACCATGAAAAAAAATTCCGTTCCTTTGAGTGAGATAATTTATTAAAAGAACCTGCAAAAAAGTATAAATTATCTGGTGACTATTCCACGACCACGAATCTTTACGAATTATACTTGAATTATCCCGAATTTTTAATCTACGATGACCTGCTCCTGGTTCATAATAATTTATGTTTTTAAAGCTGTTTTCATCTGTATCCGATAAATAGACATCTCCCTGATTAAAATCTTTATTTAAAAAAATAATACCTTCTATTTCTCCCGGATTGTGGAGAGCATACTGCTCTAAAACAAATCCTCCACCCCTCTTATATATCCTCCAGTTATCTGCATTATCTACAGGATGGATTGTCTCAAACAATCTCTCTGCCTCACCTACTTTAGGTAACCTGTCTACTACTTTTATTTTAAGCCTGATAGCAGGGCTTTCTCTGCCTTTATAAACAAAATTAGAAAACCTCCAGTCATAGGATTTGTTTAAAGGTTTTAATGGAAATTTACTTTTACAGGATATAATTATATCACCAATTTTTAATTTTAAACTATTATCCATTTTTTATATACCGATTGATACCAGAACTAAATCATCTATAGAATATCCCATCAAACTATTAGTAAAGCCAAGAATACCTTAATACTTTTCCCGTCTTATGTTTCAGCACAAAAGAACCGTTCTGTAATTTTTGACTCAATTATAATTATCTAAAGTACCTTTTCTATATTCACCCTGTCAAATTTAAACATTCTTCTAAACAGTTTTATACCTTGTCTTTTTATCAAACAGTAAAAGTAAAAGTTTTTGAATCTTAAAAGTTCTCATTCTTGGTTAGAGTTAACTATCTTGGTCTTCTCAGGATGAAGTTTAAATTTTAATATCTCTTTTAATAAATTCCTTACCGCATTCTATTCTGACTAATTCTTATTTAATCTTATCCAAAATAACAAAATTACTACAGCAATGCAAATAAAATTTTTGTTTATGCTGCTGAGGAGTGAACTGTCCGGTTTTACAAATGCTATAATTATCTCTCAAGAAAGGAGGCAATATGATAGAGAAGGCTATTATCACAATGGTGTTACAATAAAAATCACCCACTTTATATCCTAACTTCAGTTAATAATATACTGCATAATCACAACTCCCAGATCCATACAGCTTATACAGCCTCCGGATGAATTTAAATCTATAAGCATTGCAAGCTTATCAGGGTCTGGCTCTCTTCCCTGATAGATCAACCTATCCTCTAACTTCATAAGAGCAAACTCTATATAAGCAACACCCTTCTCATCTATTATCTCTATCTCAATTATTCCTGCATCATATAGGGCATCACTAAAGAACTCCTTAATGCTAGGATAATTGACAACAATATCATTAAAACTATTGTAATCATTTTTAGAGGCTTGGCGAAGCAGGTTATACATAACTTTAACATCTCCATTCTTCTCTCTATCTATCTCCTTAACTTTTTCCCTGATAATAGAATCTATGTTTAAATCACCGCGATAGGCATAATCAGAAGCATAAGAACGGAGAGTTAGCAACAAATTAAATATCAGAAACAGCCAAACAAACTTTCCCATAATATTATCTCCTTACAAGATAAGTAAAGTAAGCCGGGAATGTCTTAAGCAGAGCAAACTGAACATTGCGACTCTGCATAAAGTTCTTCCAGATAAACTCGGAGAAATAGTTCTCAACCATCAGAGCCGGAAAGATCACATCCATTCCGACTATCCAGTGAGAGTTTACTTCCGGCACACCCTCTCTATCTAAAGAGCCTGCATCCATCGATTCAACCAAAAGACCCGACCTATCAAAGGCTTTATCGCGTATCTTATAGAACATTAGGAATGCGGGGTTATCCAAGATGGCATATTCCTGAAAAAATGGCATCGAACCTATTGCTGCATAAGGAGCAACCGGCTTAATCCCGTTCTTTGAATTATAGAATCTCTCAGCTTCTCCAGCACCTGAAAGCGCTCCGCCAACTCTATCTCTATATTCCATAACACTTGAACCCATAGAGACCTTAGACCAGCATGCGCTTATACCAAAGATATTTTCTGGATAGTTATTATCAGAACACCATCTAATGTCAGCTAATACAGCATCTTTCGTATTCTCCCACCAGTCAACATTGTAAAGGAGATCATTGTCCAACCTTCTAAAATCAATAAAAGCATGAGCAAAGAGGTAAGTAAAGAGTGAACCGTACCAGGAATAGACATACTTACGGTCTTTATAGATACCCTCTTTCACTGTAATATTTCCAAAAGAGTCCCTGATATCTATTCTATAATCTACAACAGGTGAGCCCTGAGCAAGTATTGATATCAAAAGTATCTCATCTGTATAATAGTCCCAAAAACCAAAGAACCCGCTGTTCCAACCCATATGAAACTGCCTTCTACCGCTATGAAAGAACTCTCTCCACTCTATATTGGAATAAAATTCATTCGCCTTCTCTCTACACTCAGGATAACCCTGAGATATCAGATATTCAGATGCTGTGATTATACCTGCTAAAAGAATCGAGGTATCTATTATCGAAACTTCAACTCCGGATTTATGAACAAAACTCTTACCCGATATATCTGGAACATAAAAATGATAGAGAAAACCGGAAAAATTCTGACCTTTGGTTTTCTGAAGTTTTAAACAGCTTTCAACTGTCTCTAAAAACATGTCTTTCGCCTTCTCTTTTGAGATCAAACCTTTTTGAGCAGAGAGAGCCAGACCGGCAAGAGCAAAACCTGAAGTCGCTATATCAACCTCTTTGATGTAGGGCGAACTTTTATAAAGCCCGTTTATCCTAAAGAACTTTTGATAGCAATAATTTAACTGCTGAGTCTGAAAATCCTTCAGCATATCTACGGCCTGATAAACCTCTAAATTTGAAGCTAAAACAGCTCTGACCTGAACTGTTAAAATCAGAGCAACTACTATCTCTCTTAATATCTTCATCTTAACTTATAAATAGCAATATATATGCCAAATATAAATAACAGAGCTTATTACTGTAAGTAATTATAGACAAAGGTGTTAAGCGGAAAATGCTTTTTGACTCCCTAAAAAATTAAAAGTACAATAGTACAATATTTTCTAATCTAACTTAATAAATATTTAATAAATGCATTTAAGATTATATTACCTAAATCGTTAAAATTAAATGGGGTTAGAGTAAACTTTAGTTGCAGTTTATGGGTAGAGGCAGGTCCGTAAGCCGAATTCTGTTTTAGATAACCATCTGTCTACTATCCGAATTGCTTCGGATATTTAGCGGTTAACCCGCCCGCTGGGCCGGGCCAGCCTTAAACGCGGACTATTCAACCTTAACTCGCATAGAGATTGCCACGTTTCACCTCTCCCAGTTCAGGGAGAACTCGTCTCTGCGGCTCTTATCCTGACAGGTCTAAAAAACCTGCGTTCCGACGTTATCGGAATATGCTCACCCTCTGAGTTCGGACTTTCCTCCCTTTCAAAAGAAAGAGCGGCTATCCAACCTGCCTCTTTAAAATAAAACATCCTTGGATTCTGCAGCAGAATAAGCAAGCTTATCCGCCTCTCTATTCTCTTCCCGCAAAATATGATTAAACTCTATACTTTCAAAATTATTCAGTAAGTACTTTATATTTACAAGGAGAGGTTTTAAATGTTCCTTCTTTGTCTTATACTCCCCCTTAACCTGCTTAACCAGCAACTCGCTATCTAAAAACACCTTTAAATCATCTATCCCTAAAAGCAGCGCTTCGGTAAGACCAACGATAAGGGCCAAATATTCAGCAACATTATTAGTACTAGAACCAATGGGCAGAGAGAGCTCTTTTAAGATAACCCCATGAGAATCTTTGATCACAACACCAACCCCGGCTGGGCCAGGATTACCGCGGGAAGAACCATCTGAATAAAGCCTAAAACTACTCATCGAGATAGAATATCCTAGAGCAGCGCTCACAAGTAACAATACTGCTTGCTCTCTTTATCTCATTTATAGTTTGAGGACGTAAACTTAAATGGCAGCCACCGCAAGCACCATCAACAACTGGAACAATAGCTAAACCATCCTTGCTCTCAATCAATCTTTCATAAATAGAGAGAACCTCAGGGTCTACCTCTTGAGCGATTTTGCCTCTCTCTACTTTTTGAGATTGAATCTTCTGTTCAATTACAGCCACATCCTGCTTAACTTTATATTCTTCCTGCTGAAACTCTTCTTTAAACTTCTTGAACTCATTCTTCTCTCTGTTAAGCCTTAAGTCTATCTCATCCATGCTATCCATTAGCTTCAATATCTCGTCTTCAATGCATGAATTATCGGCCTTCTTACCCTCTATCTCACCTAAAAGAGCTTTATACTCTTTGTTCGTCTTTACTTGAAGAAGCTGCTGCTGAAACTTCCGGATCCCCTCTTCGGCAATCTGGAGTTCTAACTCCTTATCTTTTATCTTAACCTGCAGATCCTTGATCTCTTCTTCAATTCTATCAATCTCTTCTTTTTTCTGATCTAACTCAAGCCTAAAGTCCTGAAGTTTTTTAGGCATATCCTCTTTACGAAAACTCAAATCACGGAGCCTGGAATCATACCCCTGGAGCTCTTTTAAAAATTCTATCTGCTTTTTAAAGTCTTGCACTTTCATATAAGTTCATCAACTGGGCGATAGAGGACTCGAACCTCCGACATCCACGATGTGAACGTGGCGCTCTAACCAGCTGAGCTAACCGCCCGCTCAACACTTTCTAACCATACTATTAAATGGTCCCGCCAGGACTTGAACCTGGAACCAACTGATTATGAGTCAGCTGCTCTGCCAATTGAGCTACGAGACCAATCAATCAGCAAATGTTAATTTTAGCATATCAAATTAAAAAAGCAACACAACTTTACTAAAACTTGCCCAGTTTAGGAACCAAACCGTTTAGGTTTAATCCTTGCCGAGTTACCTTCTAAAGATATGATTCTTAACATCTCCTGGTGCAATAACCCGTTAGAAGAGAGTATATTAGGATAGAAAGGATTGAAATCTCCCCCGTCCATTCGCGTAACCCTGCCTCCAGCCTCTTCAATGAGGAGAATACCGGCTGCGGTATCCCAGGGATTCAAGCCCAGTTCCCAGAAACCATCCAATCTACCAGATGCGACATAAGCAAGGTCTAAAGCCGCAGCACCGCATCGACGTACACCTTGAGCATGGTATATGAAATTAGAGAAATGTTCTATGTTGGTATCTGACTGATCTTTAAAATCATAGTAGAATCCTGTTGCAACTAAGCTACGGCTTATCTTATCTATTTTCGAGACTGAAATCTTCTTTCCGTTTAAGCAGGCACCCTCTTTTGATATTGCTGAAAAGATCTCTTTTCGCGTTGGGTCATAGATAACTCCAAGAATAGGATTCTTATCTTTTAACAATGCTATTGAAACACAAAAAACCGGAAAAGTATGAGAGAAATTATTGGTACCATCTATCGGATCAACCAGCCAGTAATACTCACTATCGGCATCTCCTCCGAACTCCTCACCTACAAAATCAAAAGCAGGATACTTCCCAAAGAGATAACTCTTTATCATCTCCTCAGACCTTTTGTCTATTTCGGTGACCAGATTTCGCTCACCTTTAAACTCAATATTTTTTACCCTGCCAAGATTAGATAGAACATAATCTCCTGCATTTAAAGCAATATACTGAGAAGATTTGAGTATCTTCTTTAGATTCAAGCCTATTTTTCCTTCTTGTTCTTATTTGGCTTACCAGACATCCGCTTTCTTCTTCGCCTATTTTTCAGTCCTCTTGTCAACTTCTTACTCACAACTACCTCCTTTTCTTAAAAACATAGAATAATCTAACAACTAAAGATTAAAAAATCAATAAGAGTTTAAAAAAGATTATTATCAATCAGTTAAAAACTAACTTAAAGGACTCTTCTTTATATCTCTAAAGACTCTCTCTATTTTTAGCTTACCTCTAGGCTTATTGATATCATCCGGAATTACAATCTTATTGTTTACAAGAGATGCCCCAATAACACCACTCATCGACTGATGAAACAACCAGCCGGCAGCGCCGGTATACCCACTCCAGATCATACGTCCAACCTCGAAATTAGTAAGAATATCAGCCGGCTGCTTATTGGGCTGACCGCCGTAAATCTCTATCTTATCTTCTCCAACATGGCCAATGGGTGTTATCTTACGCCAAAGCCTATAACTGATGGCTCTATATTCATCAGCCTTCTTATAGTCACCCAACTTCTCAAAACGCTCTGTGAGAACTCTGGAAGCTCTTATGAGCCACTGTACACCGTGACAATACATTCCGTTTTCACGCACCCCCTCAGGATACCTTGAACTCCTTCCAAGGTAAGGCTTGGTATCCTCGCGTAACGCCGGCCAACCAAGCAAAATAACATCTTCTTTCTCAAGTACTTCCAATGCAGTATGGAACACTATCAACGACCTTTCTAAATTTACACCCGCTTTAACAGCCCAGGCAGCCGTTAAAGCATCTATCTCCCAGACACCGCTATCTTTTATTCCAATCTCTGTACCGTCATCGTGAATGGCACGTAAATACCTATCCTCTCTCCATGTACCTTCAAGAACATCTTCAAGTTTCTGCATCTTTCTTAGGTAGTGTTCTTTACGACCATGACCCTCTCTCTTTTCAATTATAGGAAGCATATGCCTTAAAACATAGTAGAGGAAGAACCCGAGCCATATACTCTCACCCCGCCCTTCGCTTCCTATTTCATCCAGGCCATCATTCCAATCTCCCGTTCTTATCAAGGGTATTCCATGTTCTCCCAATCGTTTTTCTAAAATAAGATCTATAGATCTTAAAGCATGCTTATAAACAGAATCTGCTCTGGTTGAACGATGATAGATATGACCCCAGCCTGTCTTATTATGCGGCAAATCGGCAAACGGAAACTCTGACCATACATATGATGTCATTTCATCCAATAACGAATAATCACCGGTAGTCCTAACATACTCTACAATGGCCCAGGGAAGCCAGAGCGGGTTATCTGAAGCATGGGAACGACAGGCAAAAGCAGTTCTGCCATCAAGCTGAGTAAAGAACCAGTGATAGACATCGCCTTCGAAGAATTGATGAGAAGCATGGAGAATAATCTGCTTTCTAGCCAGCGCAGGGTCTACCCAAATAAGGTTTACAGAGTCCTGAAGCTGATCCCTGAAACCATAGGCTCCGCTTGTTTGGTAAAATCCCCTCCGAGCCCAGATTCTCTCCGCCAAAGCTTGATATTTAAGCCAATTTTGATAGCGATCAAACTCAACTTGATTCGTCTTCACCTCTACTGTTCCCATTAAATTCAACCACCAACTACGCGTATTATTAAGACTCTTCTTAACATAATCCAAACTTTTATACTTTTTGGCTAATTTAAGTGCTTTATCTCTCTTATCTGTCTGACCAAGAATAAATGCGATTGTGTAATCTCCGCCTGCAGGAATATCCAGGGTGCTTAAAAGGGCTGCTATCTGTCTATCATCGTAGAGCTGAGCATTGTCAGCCTCACCCTTCTCTACCATAAACGGATGAGTTATACCTCTACCCAAACCAAAGAATCTCCCCCTCTTTGTCTCCACACCCTCAGAGAGAGTTGAGCTTGAAACAAAAGCCAGCCTTTACGGAACATATTACGAGGATTATAGAATAAAAGGACATCATTATCTTTGTCATAGCTTATCAATAACTCACCTGAGCGCTCAGGCATAAACTCAAGCACCATCTGGAAATAAGGAGCAATGCGGAATCTTTTTTTACGGCCGCTATTGTTCTTTATTTTCAAAAGATATACACCTAAAGGGTCATCCGGCGGTACAAAAACTGTAAGCTCGGTTGAAATATCCTTTCCTTTCATATGAAAGACCGCACTGCCATCGACACTGAACTCAGAGATATTTTTGACACTATTATCATTAAGCGGAAAATAGGTCGGAGAGTACCAGCTCTCTTCATCTATATCGTATAGATATATCGCCTCTCCGGGAATCTCTCTTGTAACCGTATCAGGCCAGTCTGGAGTCAAGCGGTTCTGCTGAGAGTTACCATTACAAGATGTATGAAGACCGCGATTTGTAACCATAACAGAGTGCCCCAGAGAGTTAGACATAGCATGGTCATAAGGTCTGGGAGTATAGGGAGTACGGACTAAAATTTTGTTTCCATTATCCATATATTCAGAATAAGGCTGCGGTGTTCCGGGAAGAATCTCTCCATGACCGATAAGTAATCTCTTCTCTCTCCTGGGTTCATAACCTACGGCAGTCTGCTTAGGTTGTAACAGTCTCTTCACCAGATCAAGAGCGCCGTTACGGCTCTCCTCGTATCCAATCATAAGATGTATAGTCTTAGAAGAGTTAGGGTCGAGCTCCACGTTAAGCATAAGACTCCCAATCGGGTCAAATGTCGGATAACGCTCGGTATTCTCGGCCTTCATGAAATCTAAAGTCTCAAGCACTCTTGGATTCCAGATGCTCTGAGCACGGCCAATGAAGTCCATTCTGGAAAATAGAATACCTTCGGGGGAAATGTCTGTCGCTAAAATACCCATAGAGTTAGTACATTTTTGCCAGGATAGAAGTGTATTAAAACCATTGATATACTCCATCTCAGGAAATAACCGCGCATACTGAGTATGGAACCTGTCATGCAAACCTCCATTAAGCACCCACTCTAAGTAGGGAACAACTTTTAAATTACGCTTGCTATCTTTAAGGTTTTTAATATTTATCTTCCATATCTCCGCCCTGCTCTCCTGATCAGATAAGGTTATATCAATAGTAGTTTTAATGCCGTTTGAAGAGTTGATAACTTTAAGAGAATCTGAGTTCATCTTGATCTCAGAAGGTTGAAACTTATCTTCCGGAAAATTACCCACTACAGGCCAATAGCGCTTTTCAGCATCGGCAGAGTTGTCAACTAAATACAGAATTCTACCGCAAGGATCTATAATATCGTAAGAACGTCTGGTAATATCATATTCCGGAGGATAGACGCCACTCTTCCTGTGGTCAACCTGACTATATATCTCTCCATTCTCCTTAAGAAATGTCCTGTACCCAACTCTATTGGCTATATGGTAGGTCTTTATGAATCTCTTTCTTGAACGCCGTCTAAAAGAACGGACCAAAAACGATATTCCGCTAAAAATAAAAACAGCAACAAAGAATGATAGCAACCTCTGGTATAGAACAACACCTTCTAAGAAAGCAAAAATACCTCCTCCAAGAGAATCACGTATAGCCGCTGATCTACTCCAGGCATAATTCCACTCCTCACCTCTTGGGAGATAAAACGGAATTAAAAGAGGGCCCCAGGTACAGAATCTTTTAACCGCTTCCGGAATGTAGCGTTGAGCTGTATCTATTTTGATAAACCGCGCAACTTTATCATCAAGCTTATCCAGTCCTATAAAACTTAAGTTGACCAACGTTGCGACACGCAGACCCATATGGTCCATCCAGATAAGAACCCTAAAGAAATCAAAAGCAAGTACATATACAAAGAGATTAAGGCTCCACTGTCTAAATGCCTGATCTGACATTGTTAAGTTATGATATATAGCAGAGAGCGTACGAATAGCTCCATCCTGATTATACCAGGTTGGATCCGGCATCATCCGCAAAAAGGTAAATATAATTGGCGACATCCATAAACCCCAACGCAAAACATATATCATATGTTCTATAAGCTGAGAGAATCCTTCTCTTGAGAAGAAAAATTTAATTGGTGCCTTATGTTTTTCAAAAAAAGCAAGAAGAAAGACTTTATTTATGGCAAATAACCAGGCGGCTATAGCCCAGTTAATAACTCCGGCAAGCGATTCATCAAACAATAATCTGACTCCGCCGCGATAGATTCCCAGATCTATCCGCCCCCACTTATTGACTAAAGGGTATGTAATATATTCCATAGCTTTAAACCCCGAGCTTGTATACAGCTTGAACTTCGCTACAACAACAGGGACCTGTAAAGCATCAAGATAGAAAGCCAACGCACTACCAATAAAAACACCTATGATAGCATCGACAAAATACCGTCTCCAGGATTGAATTCGCCCCTGAGATTTAAATCTATAGGCAGCGTCTCTTAAAATACTTATCCCTGCAGATGAGAAGATACCAAAGACTGCACCAAATATAACTCTGCCCGACATATTCCAGTTAATAAAATCACTGCTTAAAGCATAGGCAACCCCTATGCCTAAAATAGCTCCTCTTGCATAAAGCACATGGTCACGATAGCTGTAACGTGCCCTCTGAAAAAAAGGCAGGCTACCATCAAAAGTCTCTATAATGGTTTTAAACAACGGTAGGGCCAGTGCCCCGATAAAAATACCCAAAAGAAGGGGAATCTTCTCTGCCGATAGTTGCAATAGATTAAAATCCAGGAGCAGATAGATTGAGTACATGAACCCCATTAGAAGAGCACTGTAAGCCATTCCCTTTTTTACGCCTGTCTTTACATGTCCAGTCACGCTTTCCCATGAAGGAGCTACCCTGCGTCCGTAATCAAGAGCCATCCCAGTTAAGAAATAGACCACCCCCCACAGTCCTGCAAAAGAGAGCATGCTCGTCAATATAACCACAAATATCTTAACCACTTCAGGCAGAGATTCAACTCCGGCAGTAGAACCTAAGTTCGCAATCATAGGCGCAAGAACAACACCGACAGAGATAAATAAAATAAAGAGATGAAGCTTGCGTTTTTTAAGCAGTTCTCTCTTAACAACTAGGCTAAAACTATTGGCAATAGCCTCATTAAATCCAAATATAACAACAACTCTGCCCAAGGATTCTAAAAACCACCTAAATGAAGACAAAAACCCTAAAGTCAACACATTACCCAGTTGCTTAAGAAGTACCGGGGTCTGCAAAACCATTAACCAGTTAAGAAGAAAAGGTGTTAAGATGATAGAGAACCCTGTAAGAGCCCTGACGTGCTTACCACCAATTGCTAAAGAACGTGCATTGGACACCTGGTAGATTAAAAAGATGATTACTGCAGCATATTTATTTAACATTAGAACCTGACCAAAGGTAGAAGGAGCGAATAGAATACCTAGCTTGCTTGAAGATGCAGCTAAAAGCCCGACAATTAAGATGTTCTTGAATACCTGAAAAGGACTAAGATGCCTGCCTATAATTGTAAATTTAAGCAATTCTGCAATGACCGCACCCATCAAACTCAAAAAGAGAAACTCCAAACTGAAACCCTCATTTAAAGGGCAGATTGTACCAAGATAGCATATCCCAAAAGCAACCGCAGCTATTAATGTAAATGTCGACCCATAAAGCAAATCCTTTTTCACTTTAGTAAGAATAGAATTATCTGAGGAGTTGGATTTAACCCTAGACTCTGAATACCTTTCTATAGACCTTCTCTTCAGCAGTTTAATCACTGAATTAGCAAAAAAACCTACAATCGCACTCAACAAGAGAACTATAGCCAACCTAAAGAAGATATAATTTTTATGCAGAAAACTCTGTTTATAGAACTCAACATCAAAGTATAGAAAACCCTCTAATGCTTTATCTCCTGAAGCACCTCCAGAGGCAATAATCTCTTCCGCACTAGATATGGTAGTTACAACAAAACATACCTCTCTGAGATCACCTATTGTATTCCAGGCAACCTCCTCCCTGAAATATTTCCAATCATTCCTGAGATCAAGAGGTATCGATTGCATAGCGTTAGAACCTTTGATCTCCATCTTTACAGAGATTTCTTCCAACTGCTTTTTATTGGGCGCCTTGAGGGATATTTTAACAGCATCTACGCTATCTTTGCTCAAACTGGCAGGATAGTCTTTTGTCCATACCCCTACGATAGAACCTTGAGGCAACCAGTATTTAAACCTTAAGACATCCTTATCTATGACTTTGTCAAATACTCTGTCTGTTGAACCCAGCGCAACACCGATATTGAACGTTCCTTTTTGATTCGAATCTAGAATGCCGAAAGAGCTATCAACACTAGAAAACGCCGGGAGAGAGAGAAAGAATGAGATTAAAAAAACTGTGATTATTCCTGGATAGCAATTGCATTTTCTACAAAGTATCTCTTCTATTCTCATAACTCTAAACATTTTAAGCAATTAAAACAACTGGATTCCCAACAACCCCCCCCATCTTAAGCAATACTCTACATGGAGTCATTATTGTATAATATATTTTCAAAGAATGCAAATATAAATAGCTATTAAAAGAATACCTCTTATATGAAAACGAAATACCTCTTACCTTGGTATGTAATGGTGCAACTCAACCTCTCCATTTTTGGTCACAAAATATCTCGACATTTCTAAATCAGATTTAAGATAGAGATATCTCTTTAAAAATCTATCCGCTTCAATAGCAAGTACACCTCCAACCCACGGAAGCTTTGAGTTCGACCAAACTATATACCAAATTCCCGACTCTTTATCTATGGTAGGCATACCGCCCAAACCTATTCCTGCAACTGTGCTCTCTCCATCGTAATAATAACTGAAAGCACCGAGTGAAAAATCAGGCAATAACCAGATTTCATCCTGAATAGACTCATTCTCCTCAATATAATCTGCAATATTACCCCATGCGCTTTTTGGAATCTTAAAATATAAAATAGTATCATTAATATAAAGGCAACCCCAAAGAAGAATAAACAGCATTGCTATTTTTTTGCTTCTCTCATAAAGTCTAGCCATGGTATCTCCCCAACCTATAGCTATAAATGGCAGTAGATGAAAGAAGTATCGGGATTCAAACTTATAGCTTAAAGATAAAGATAGAAAAGAAACCAGCATCAATGTCAGACCAATTCTTTTGTGCTCTTTAGATAACTTTAGTAAACCAAATACAGACAATATCGCAAATAGAACAAATATAACAAAGTAAATCAAGGTCAAACTATAAGGGAGATCATAGAAACTCATTTCAGAAAAACCGGTTATATCCTTAAAAAATCTCAGGACCCAACCAATCATGTTAAGCAGCTGTGTCTTTAAAGCAAACTGGTGCTTGAGATAATAGCACTCCATCTCTATATTAAGAGACCGAGACAATATTGAAGAATATAAAAACAGGAAAGGAATCAAAACAAATATAGTCAAAAAAGATATCCTCCTATATATCTTGTTTTTAAACTTAAAAAAAAGGAAAGACAGCACTCCCAGATATGGAATTATACAAACGCTGCCATTGAGTAAGAACAAAAAAAGCGAACAGGAATAGAGAATAGAATATCTTGGGTAATCTTTGATAATCTTAATTAGAAAAAAAATCCAAAGACAGAAGAACAGTAAAGCCGCTGAATACATCCTTACCTCTTGAGCAAGAGTTAAACCGTATACTGAAAAAGAGAAGATAAATAGAGACCAGTGCCTTGCAATATTTGCTTTCAGCAACAACTTGCTTATATTAAAAAAGACTATTAATGAAAATATAGATGGAATTAAAGAAGGTAGGCGCAAAGAAAATTCTGAATCTCCAAAGACCATAATCCAAAATTTTAAAAACAGAAAGTAGAAAGGAAAATGGCCTGCATAAATTCTATCTGCCCAAATATTGTTTAAAGACAAGAACTTTGCTATATACCAACTAGTCCCCTCGTCTATCCACAGAAAATGAGTCTCTAACTTATGGAACCTTACAGCTGCTGCAACTATTATTATGACCGCAGGCAGATACCAAGCATCTCTTCTCATATCTTTAAAAAGTCAAGGGCTGTAGACAGATAGATGTTGCCATCTACTCTTTTGATTTAAGACGGGGACGACGGGAATCGAACCCGCGATCACCAGATCGACAGTCTGGGGTCTTAGGCCAGGCTAGACGACGTCCCCGTAAATGAGGTACGAATGCAAATAGTAATAGATTTTTTTATATCTGTCAACACTTAACTATTTCAATTTATCCAGTATCTGATCCAAGTTTTCAAACTCCAGTAAAACTTCCTGGCCTCTCTTCCTCAACTCAAACTTACCCTCTTTTACATAATTGGAACCCACTACTATCTGATACGGAATGCCTATCAAATCTGCATCATTAAATTTGTTTCCTGCTCGAATTGGCCTATCATCAAAAAGCACTTCCAATCCAGACTTCTCAAGAAACTGATATATCTCTTCAGATTTCCGGAGTATTTCCTCGTCGTCTATGTTTGTAGCTATAATGATCACTTTATAGGGCGCCAGAGCAGAATTCCATATAATACCTTTAGTATCATTGTTCTGCTCAATAAAAGAGGCTGCTATCCTATTGATCCCTATTCCATAGCAACCCATGATAATTTCACTGCTATTGCCTTTATCATCGACAAAGAGAGCCTCAAGAGGTTTGCTATAGCGGTTCCCAAGCTTGAATATATGTCCTATCTCAATCGCGCTTTGAATTTTTAAAGCCTTACCGCACTCAGGACATAAGTCAGACTCTTTGACGTTTCTGATATCACAAAACTCATCCAACTTAAAATCCCTGCCTTCTGATAAGTTCACCAGATGATAATCCTTTCTGTTTGCTCCTGCAACAGCACCTGATATACCTCTAACATCAAAATCAGCAATAGTTCTTAACTTTAAACCCAGAGGACCCGAAAATCCCGCATCTGCCCCAGTCTCACTCTTTATCTCAGAAGTTGTTGCCATTCTCAGCTCGCTGCATTTAAGTTTTTTACGCAGCTTAGCCTCATTAACATCGCTCTCTCCTCTCACAACTACAGCAATGAAGCTATTGCCGGATCTATATATTATGGTTTTTAAAAGCTTCTCAGCTGAAACTCCTAGAACTCCAGAAACATCAGCAACAGAACTAACACCCGGAGTATAGACTTCTTTAACAGGTTCTCCCCGGCTCTCTTCTCCCTTGACTACTTCCTCTTTTCTTCTTGCAACATCCAAGCTTGCTGAATAGTTACAACTAGAGCACAATACAACCCTATCCTCTCCGTATTCAGAAGGAGCCATAAACTCATGAGAGATATCTCCTCCCATTATCCCGGGATCCGCTTCAACGCTGAGGTAATTAAGCCCGCAGCTTTCAAATATATTGCAGTAGGCCTGGTGAATCTTTTTATAGCTATCATCCAGCGACTCCCAGTTAGCATTAAAACTGTAAGCATCCTTCATGATAAACTCACAGGTTCTTATTACACCGAATCTGGGCCTGGGCTCATCCCTGAATTTAGTTTGAATCTGGTAGAGGACCAGCGGCAGCTGTCTATAAGACTCAATCTCTTTTGAGACCAGCCAGGTTACAATCTCTTCATGGGTAGGCCCCAATATCATATTCTTCCCAGCCCTGTTTTTAAACTGAATTATATCTTCACCCAAAGTAGAGAGTCTGCCGGTTTTCTGCCAAAGCTCCTCAGGGTGTATAGCTGGAAGAAGCAGTTCTTGAGCTCCGGCTTTATTCATCTCTTCCCTCACTATAGTTATGACCTTCAGTAAAGTCTTAAAGCCTAAAGGAAGGTAAGAGTAAAGCCCTGAAGCTAAACGTCTTATCATGCCTGACTTAAGCATCAGTTGATGCGATATAGCCTCTGCATCCTTGGGCAGCTCTCTAATTGTCGGTAAAAAACCTTCTGAAAATCTCATATCATTTCTCTTACTTCCCGAACTAAAACAGTTATCAAACCCGCTTTATCCAGCTTTTTAATCTGTCTCCCTTTTTTAAATAGGATAGCACAGTTTTTTCCTCCTGCAACACCTATATCAGCGTCTTTAGCTTCGCCGGGTCCATTGACTTCACAACCCATAATAGCAACCTTCAGTCCCTTCCCTCTCTTTACCTTGACCAGCTCCTCTTTTGCTCTATTAGCCAAGTCCAATATATCAATCTGAGCCCTGCCGCATCCAGGACAAGATATAACTTCGATCCCAAACTTACGAAGCCCTAAAGCAGAGAGTATCTCTTTTGCAACTTCAACCTCACGAAACGTTGAATCAGTAAGAGAGACCCTGATAGTATCGCCCACTCCCTGCATAAGAAGAGCCCCGATGCCGATACTGGATTTAACAACAGCAGATATTCCCAGCCCTGTTGCAGTAACACCGACATGGAGTGGATAGTCAAACAAAGAGGCTGCCTTCAAATTAGCCAAGTAAGTATCCATAACAGTATTAGCTTTAAGGGATAGAAAGATATCTTTAAAATTTAAACCTTCCATATAGCTTAAATACTCCTTAAGAAGCTCTAACATTGAATCAACAGAGTCATATTTTTTTCTATAAATCTCAGGAACCGAACCGATATTAACCCCTACCCGAATTGGAATATTCTTTCTCTTAGCCGACAATACAATCTCTCTCAAACCCTCTTTTGAGATATTACCTGGATTAATCCTTACTGCATCTGCTCCAAGCTCTATCGCCGAGAGAGCAAGTTTAAAATCAAAATGGATATCCATCTCAACAGGAAGAAGGCTCTCTTTTATAATCCTCCCTATAAACCCAGTCTCATCTTCTTCTCTATATGCAATCCTTATAATCTCAGAGCCCGCTTCTTTTAATTGAGCTATCTCATCTATTATCTGGGAATATTTATCGGAACTCTTTTTGATCATGGTCTGCACAGAGACCGGATTATCTCCCCCGATCTCAACATCACCAACCCTGACCACTCTTCTCCTTCTCATTTAAAGAACACCCGCATTAAATCAAAATATGTAAGGTATAAAAGAAGAAAGAGCAACAAACCCATTCCTGCCTGAGTAAACCTCTCCTGGACAATAATAGAGACAGGCCTGCGGCGAATCCTCTCTATCAGGATAAAGAAAAGATGACCTCCATCTAAGACCGGAATAGGCAGCAGGTTAAAGATTGCAAGGCTAACATTTATTAATGCCATCAGAGTTAGCAGATAGCTTATGCCCATATCGGCCATCTTAGAGGATATATGAATGATACCTACCGGCCCTACGACTGAATCTTTAAGAGATAGCCTGCCGGTAACAATATTCAAGATAGCTCTTAGAGTCTTAGCAGAGATATCAAAGACAGTGGCTACTGACTCTTGAAGTGACTTATAAGGCCCGTATCTCTTTATAAATACATCCTCATCGTCCGGCGATATACCCAATAATCCAATTATCTTTTTCTGGCCGTCTAAGTCTAAGAGCTCCTTATCTTTAGTTTTAACTGCATAACTAAACTCACCCTGATTACGTTTTATGGTTATCTTTAGCTCCTGATTCGGCCTTGGATGTACTTCTGCTATTAAATCCTCCCAGCTTTTAACCTCCTCATTATCAACAGCAATTATCTTATCGCCAACTTTTAAACCCGAATCCTGGGCAGGATACCCCTCTTTAAAGCCGCCTATAGTAGTACCTATCACAGGAAAACCGCTGCTATAAAGTATAAAGAAGAGTATAAAAGCCAAAAGATAATTACCAAGAGGACCACCCAATATGATCAAGCTTCTCCTGCCGGGAGGTTGAGAAAGAAACTCACTTCTTTCGCCTTTTAACTCCTCTCTGGGGTTCTCGCCTGCCATCTTCACATAACCTCCAAGAGGAATAAGTGAGATCTTATACTCTGTTTCAGAGCTTTTAAAAGAGAATATTTTGGGTCCAAACCCAATCGAGAAAACCTCGACAGCAACACCCATTCTCTTAGCAACAATAAAATGGGATGCCTCATGCACAAATACAAGAAAACCAAAAGCAATGATAACTAAAATCATATCTTACCAACCTCCTTTATAATATCAGTAGATATCTCTTCTGCATCTCTAAAAACTCTCTCAATATCCTTCAGTGAGTCTATCTCAAAAACATCATGCCTCCTTACAGCTTCTTCAACAGAAGAGATTATATCTTTAAAAGCTATCTTAGAACCCAAAAACTCATTGACTATGATCTCATCAACTTTAACAATAAAAGCGGGTAAGCTTCCACCTCGCTCTAACGCATCATAAGCTATTCTTAAGGCCGGATAACTCTCTATAGATACCGCTTTAAAACTCATCTTCTCTAAGCTTCTCCAATCAATCCTCAAACCTGAATCAAACCTGTCAGGATACCCTAAAGCATGCGCTATAGATACCCTCATATCAGGCAGAGCCATTTCAGCAAATGTTGTTCCGTCTTTTAGCTCTATCATGGCATGGATAATTGCTTCTGGATGGATTATCACCTCCATAAAATCCGAGGAGAGACCAAAGAGATAGCAAGCCTCTATTACCTCAAAACCTTTATTCATCAAAGTAGCCGAATCTATTGTGATCTTATTTCCCATCTCCCACCTGGGGTGAGAGAGAGCCATATCCAAAGATACGTTCTCCAGTTCTCTATCTGAAAAATCCAGAAACGGCCCTCCAGAACAGGTTAAAAAGACCTTAGAGATCTCGTCTTTATCAACTCCTTTAAGAAGCTGAAATATCGCATTATGCTCACTGTCTAAAGGAATGATTTCAGAGCTACTGCTTGCTCTTATATTATTAACAATAGATCCTGCAGCTATTATCGCTTCTTTATTTGCAATAGCTAAATTAATATCGTTCTCTAGGGCAAATATTAGCGGTCTTATTGCATCTGTACCGGAAAGAGCTAAAATTAAAAGGTCTACCTTCTGACCAGCTACAAAGTTTAAAAAATCATTCTGGGATTCAAAAACCTCAAAGGGTAATCTGCCGATATCTTTAGCTCTATTTAAAAAAATATTATCTACTTTAAACTTTTTTGCCTGCTGAGCGAGAAGCTCTATATTTCTGTCAGAACCCAAAGCAACTATCTTAAAAAGACCGTTACTTTTCTCAACTATATCAAGAATCTGCCTGCCAACGCTGCCTGTTGAGCCCAAGATAGCAATCTTCTTCATTTAATTATAAAATTATGCATATAGATATAGTAAAACGGTAAAGCTATCAGGATGCTGTCTGATAGATCCAGTACACCGCCCAGACCAGGAATAGTCTTACCAGAATCTTTAACTCCGGCATCACGCTTAAGAACCGATTCTGAGAGATCCCCAAACTGAGCACATACACCCAAGATAAAACCTACGGTAAAAGCATGATAAAACGACATTACCCCCCAATAGATAGAGGCTGCACAGGAAACCGATATTGCAAACATAATACCGCCAATAAAACCCTCTATAGATTTTTTAGGGCTTATTCTAGGAATCAAAGGATGTCTGCCAAATTTTACACCAACGAGATAAGCACCTATATCTGTTGCTTTGATTACACAGATATAATATATTACTAAAGAGATACCTCCTTGAAGCATTCTAATCTTTATTAAAAATATTGCCGGTATCGTTATATATATTAACCCCAGCATGGTAAGCCCCAAACATAAAGCCGCATCTTTATTAGTCTTTCTCACCATCTGATAAAGAAAGAGCAATATTAATGCAAAAGAGAGCGGATATACAAGATATGCAAAACCAAGATTCTCTTTTAAAGAGACCGCGAAGAGAAGGTATGAGACTATAAAGCCAATACCGGGGTATATGCTGCCGTATCTCTTTGCAATAATCCTGTAAAACTCCCAAAGTGCAACCGTAGCAAGCATTACGATCAAAGAGGTATATATAAAGAGGTTGGCAAATATTATAACCCAGAATATAAACAGGATTATTACTATACTGCTAATAATTCTTTTAACTAAATTCCTATCAAAGAGATCCATATTTTCTCCTGCATTTTTTATAGTTTTTTATAGCTTTTATTAAATCTGACTTTCTAAAGTCAGGCCATAGTTTTGTTGTGGTATAAAGCTCTGTATAAGCTGCCTGCCAAAGTAAATAATTGCTAATACGGTATTCTCCTGCAGTACGAATCAAGAGATCGGGGTCGGGTAAATCAAAAGTATAAAGATAGTTGCTTAGGAAAGGTTCGTTGAATTCTTCAAGTTTAATCTTGCCAGATTTAAAATCGCTGGCAATTCTAACTGCTGCATTAACAATCTCTTGCCTAGCACCATAATTTATAGCTAAAGTCAGATTGAGCCTGTCAAAACCCTCTGTCTCGTGAATAACCTTCTCTATCTTCTGAGGAAGCTCACCAGGAAGAACTTTCCAATCTCCGATAATACGTACTCTTATATTCTTCTCCTCTGCAAGCTCGGTTAGATTGCTGCCTATATTCTCCTCCAACATCTTCATCAACATGTCAACCTCTTTCTTAGGCCTCTTCCAATTCTCTGTTGAAAAAGTATAGAGAGTCAGATACTCTATCCCTAACCCCAGGCAATAATCAATTACTCTGCGGACAGACCTTACCCCTCTGCTATGTCCATACCTGCGAGGAAGACCTTTGTTTGCAGCCCAGCGACCATTGCCATCCATTATAATCGCTATATGTTTTGGAACATTAATAATAGAAACCATGAATAGTTATTAGAAAATCTTAGCGTTGAATATCTGACATATCTTAAGGCTGAATCCCAGCTAACAGTTCTTCTAGTTTACCCAATTTGTCTCTAAGTTGGCTTATGCTCTCTGCAGCTTTCTTGAGTTTTATTTCAAGCGAATCTATATAATCTTCTTTTGCTTTGTTAACTTCGAACAGTTCATCTCTCTTGACGGCAATACTATCAAGTTTTTCCTGAAAACTCTGAATTTTGTCCTCCAGATAGACGCTATTTTTAACTGTTGTATGATAGTTTGATTCCAGCTTATAAAACTGCTTTGCGGTTTTAACCCTCTCTCTCCTCTCCAGTAGAGCCCAAACAAGAACGAATGCTAAAATAAAAACAAAACCAGTATAAATCTTTCTCATTTAAGACCCTCCTTCATTATTTAACATGCTCTTTAATTCTTCTCTGGCGGTCTTCTAACACTTTGCCAAGCTGCTCTAAAAATTCGGTCCGAATCTTGGTAAGTTTTTTAGGAAGCACTACTATCTCGACACGCCTATTTTTCTGCCGACCTTCTTTGGTTTCGTTTGAATCAATAGGCTTATACTCTCCGTATCCAGTAGCCTGTACACGGGCAGAGTCCAAACCTCTTTTGTCAGCAAAGTAGTGCAATACACTCAACGCTCTCGCTGCAGATAGCTCCCAGTTGGATTTCCAGGGTGAATATTTTATAGGAATATTATCGGTATAGCCCTCTATTGAAATCTTTCTATCGGGTACATCTTTTTCAAGAAATGCCGCAACCTTATCAAGCATGACATATGCTTCAGACCGCAACTCAGCCTTACCGGAATCAAAAAAAACTTCAGCAACAAACCTTAAAACCAGACCCTTCTCTTCCAAAGATAATCTTACCTCGCTATCGTCTATCTCTTTCCTGAACCTACTCTCCAAACTCTCTTTTGCCAATTCTAATTCTCTTATCTCCTGATTTTTCTCGGATTTCAATCTTTCGATCTCAATCCTTAGGCGCTGCAGCTCTCTTCTCATAATCTGTACTTTTTCAATCTCTTCCGGCGGTGTTTTCTTAAAAGTAAAAGCGCATCCTGAAACTAAAAAACTAATGGCCAATAAAACAACCCGGCTTTTTTTAAACATTTAACACCTCCTAAAGTTATCTTGCAATCGCTACTTTCAAATATTAACACCACTCTTTTTAACAGTCAAGGAAGTAAGGTCTTATTAAGAATAAGCGCAGCAAATACAATGGACGCCATAGACATTATTTTAATGAGAATATTTATAGACGGTCCAGCTGTATCCTTGCAAGGGTCGCCTACCATATCACCAATCACAGCTGCCTTATGGGCATCAGAACCCTTACCCCCAAGGTTACCCTCTTCGATATATTTCTTTGCATTATCCCAGCTGGCACCAGAATTGGCCAGCATGACAGCAAGAACAAAACCGGATACAAGCGATGCGATAAGCAGCCCTATATTGGCTTCAACTCCAAATAGTATTCCCACTAAAATAGGAGAGAGCAATGCTATGGCAGCCGGTAATATCATCTGCTTTTGCGACTCCAGAGTCACTATCTTAACGCAGCGCGCATAATCAGGCTTGGTCTTACCCTCCATCAAACCTTTTATCTCCCTAAACTGTCTTCTAACTTCAAAGACTATCTTTGAAGCAGTATTACCAACAGACCTCATCATCAAAGACGAGAACAGAAAAGGAAGCATACCTCCTATAAATAGACCTACTATGATTTTAGGGTTTAGTAGTGAGAGGTCTAAATCTGCACCTAAAAACTCGAGCCTCTCTTTGTAAGCCACGATAAGAGCCAACGCAGTCAAGGCAGCAGAGCCTATCGCAAAGCCCTTGCCTGTTGCAGCAGTAGTATTACCTAAAGAGTCTAACGCATCTGTTCTCTCTCTGACTTCAGAGGGAAGCCCAGCCATCTGAGCATTGCCTCCAGCATTATCAGCAACAGGACCATAGGCATCTGTTGCCAGAGTAATTCCCAAGGTACTTAACATACCTACTGCAGATATACCCACCCCATAGAGACCAATATTAAAATTCGAAAACCCGCCTGAGAAATAAAAACTCAAGAGTATAGCCACAGCGACAGTAACTATCGGAATAAAAGTAGATGCCATTCCAACGGAGAGCCCCGAGATTATAACAGTTGCCGGCCCGGTTAAAGCCGACTTAGCCACCGAGCGTGTTGAAAAATACCTATGTGAGGTATAAAACTCGGTTGAAAGCCCTATCAAAATACCAGCTAAAAGACCTGTTATTACCGAATAATAGATACCTAAATGTTCGAACCCTAAAACCCGGGTAATTAAGAAATATCCCATAACTGAAATTAAAATGGCTGAGAGAAAAGTGCTTCTTCTTAAAGCCCAGAGCAATGCAGATTGAGTAGACTTCTCCTTACTCCTTACGGTAACTATCCCTACGATTGAAGCGATAACACCCAGAGCAGCCATAGTCATCGGTATCGTAACTCCGGCTGCACCCAATCCGGCTGCAACAGCAAGAGCCATCGTAGCTACAATTGAACCTACGTAAGATTCATATAGGTCTGCGCCCATGCCGGCAACATCACCAACATTATCACCTACATTATCTGCTATAACCGCCGGGTTTCTAGGATCGTCCTCCGGAATCCCTGCTTCAACCTTCCCAACAAGATCGGCTCCTACATCAGCAGCCTTAGTATATATACCGCCGCCCACTCTGGCAAAAAGAGCCATAGAACTAGCTCCCAGTCCAAATGTCAACATAGTAGAAGTAATATTAAATATTTTCTCGCCTGTCTCCATGTTGCTGTAATAAAAGTCGAGAATATAATACCAGATAGATAGGTCAAGTAATCCCAAACCTACCACAACAAGCCCCATAACAGATCCTGAAAGAAAGGCTATCCTTAAGGCAGAATTAAGACTGCTGCGAGCTGCATTTGCCGTACGGGCACTGGAGTTTGTCGCTACTTTCATACCGATAAAACCGGCCAATCCTGAAAAAAACCCCCCGCTTACAAATGCATAAGGCACAAAAATTGCTATATAGCCTTGTCTAACCATCATCATAAGAAAAACAAAAGCCAAGAGAAAAAATATTGCTACCGTAGTATATTGCCTTTTTAAATAGGCTTTTGCACCTTCCCGAACCGCATTAGCAATCTCAATCATCTTTTCGGTCCCTTCATCTTTTCTTAAAATCCAGATTACAACACCAGCAGAAAAGAGAAGTGCTAAGATAGAACAGAACGGAGCTAACCAAAACAACTCTTTCATGATCTCCCCTTAATGTTCAAAAAAAATAACAATTTTATTTCCATTTTCTAATATTTTTTCACATCTTTAACCCTTAAAATAGAAAGTCTGCGCCCTCTTGGAACCAACCGATATAATAGATATTTTAGACTCTATTAATTCCGATATTCTGTTAATATATTTTATTGCATTGGCAGGCAATTCAGATAAAGAGTGAGCTGCGCTTGTATCTTTACACCAGCCTTTAACCTTTTCGTAAACAGGAATAGTCTTCTGCCAAAAATCAAAATCAGCAAGAGGATATTTATACATCTTGCCGTTATATCTGTACCCAACGCATATCTTTATCTCTTCCAGACTATCCAAAACATCCAGCTTTGTTAAAGCAATCTCATCTATTCCATTTATCTTAACTGCATAATGAACCATACAAGCATCAAACCAGCCGCACCTTCTGGGCCTTCCGGTAGTAGCGCCAAACTCATTACCTTTAGACCTAATTTTTTCCATCAAATCATCCTCAAATTGAGACGGAAAAGGACCCTCCCCTACACGCGTAGTATAGGCTTTTGCAACCCCGACAACCCTATCTATCCTGGTGGGACCAATACCGCTGCCTACACAGGCTCCGCCTGAGAGAGTCGAAGACGATGTGACAAAAGGATAAGTGCCGAAGTCAATATCCAAAAAGGCCCCCTGAGCACCTTCAAAGAGCACGCTCTCACCAGCTCTAAAAGCCTCATCAATATAGATAGCGCAATCTTTTACAAACGGCGTTAATCTCTCTGCGTAAACAAGATAATCCCGGTAAATCTCATCCAGATCAAAATTTTGGTAATTGAAAATTTTTGTCAAAATATTGTTTTTAATTTCAAGGTTTATCTTTAATTTTTTATACAGAGTATCCTCATTAAAAAGATCTATCATCCTGATACCTAAACGGTCAAACTTGTCAACATAAGAAGGCCCTATTCCTTTACCGGTAGTACCTATCTTTAAGTCACCGAGCTGATTCTCTTTTAGTTTATCCCAAACCTTATGATATGGGAAAACAACATGTGCCCTGTCGCTTATAATGAGATTTTCTGGTTCAACCTTATAACCTTTAGAGACTATTTCTTCTATCTCTTCTATTAACACTTTAGGGTCTACAACCACTCCGTTACCTATAACGCAGACTTTATCCTGATGCAATATCCCTGAAGGAATAAGGTGGAAGATATATCTATCATCTCCCACAACTACTGTATGGCCGGCATTGCTCCCACCCTGATACCTTACGATCAGATCAACATCCTCACTTAGCCAGTCTATTATCTTACCCTTTCCTTCATCTCCCCATTGTGTACCAACCAATATTCTATTCATAGTTCTCCTATGGTCTAAAAATTTTTAAACTGGTGAAATAAGACTTAGAGTTTAATCCCTTTTACAACACGTATATATTTAAAATCAAGCAACTCTTTTATAACAGTAGCATCGACGGCTATATCAAGATTTAAAACCATTAAAGCATTGCCGCCGGGTTCTTCTCTACCGAATGTCATTCCGGATATATTAGCATTATTCCTACCGAAAATAGTACCTATATGACCTATGACACCAGGCTTATCTTCGTTATATATAACAAGCATATTTCCTACTGGAGGCGCCTCAAGATAATAACCGTCAATATTGACTATTTTGGGATTGTTATTACTGAAGAGTGTTCCGGCAACCTCTTTTCTCTCTTTGTTGGTCTCGACAATTACCTGAATTAAATTACTAAAATTATGAACCTTTGAAGATTTGACCTCCTCTACACTTATCTCTCTCTCTTTTGCAATCACAAGAGCATTTACATAATTTACAGATTCAGCGAGTATCGGAGAAAAGAAACCTTTAAGTACCGCCGAAGAGAGAGGGGTAGTATCGTGTTCCAAAATATCTCCGCTATATTTTATCTCAACCTTTTTAACGTTACCCTCTACAAGCTGACCAAGCAGCGAACCCAATTTTTCAGAAAGATTAAAATAGGGCTTTAAAACCTCAGCCGTCTCAGGCTCAATAGAAGGCATGTTTACAGCATTCCTGATAACATTATTTATCAATGCATCCCTAACCTGCTCTGCAACCTCAACAGCCACATTGAGTTGCGCCTCTTCAGTAGATGCCCCTAGATGAGGAGTAAGAATAATGTTATCTAACTCAAGAAGCGGACTACTCTCCGGAGGTTCATTTTCGTAAACATCCAATGCAGCACCTGCAATCTTTTTCTCTGAAAGAGCCCTATGTAGAGCCTCTTCATCCACAACGCCGCCGCGGGAACAGTTTATAATATACGCTGTATTTTTTATCATCTTCAACTCTTTATCAGAAAGCATATGATAAGTATTATCGGATAAAGGAATATGGAACGTTATATAATCCGACCTTTTCAAGAGTTCATTGTGCTCAACTAGCTCAACCTCAATCTTAAAGGCTATATCTTCAGAGATATAAGGGTCAAAAGTAAGAACCTTCATTCCAAATCCGATAGCTCGCTTGGCCACCTCTCTCCCTATTCTTCCCAAACCCACAACGCCTAAGATTTTACCATACAACTCTTTGCCCATAAACTTTTTCCGTTCCCATTTATTCTCTTTCATCGACAAGTTGGCCTGAGGAATATTTCGAGCCAAAGCTAAAATAACAGCCATGGTATGTTCCGCAGTCGATATAGTATTACCCAAGGGAGTATTCATTACAATGACCCCCTTCTTGGTCGCAGCATCAACATCTACATTATCCAAACCGACTCCAGCACGGCCTATAACTTTAAGACTATCTGCAGCGTCTATAATAGAGGATTTAACCTTTGTTCCGCTACGGATTATAATACCATCATAGCCCTTAATCTCTTTTACAAGCTCCTCTTCGCTTAAACCTGTTTTCTTTGTAACTTCAATGCCTGCTTTGGTTAAAATATCAATGCCATCCTGAGCTATGTTATCACCAACTAAAACCTTAACCACTTTAGGCCTCCTTCTTGTAGCTTTTAAGAAACTCTTCCTCTAGTTTTAAAATTCCCGCACCAAGCTTAAACTTATGTCCAAAATAATGCAACCCAAATTCAACAGCTGCAATACCTGATAGAACATCAAAAAGATTTATGTAACCCATGTGGGCAATCCTGATTATCTTACTCTTCAACTCTGCCTGACCGCCAGCTATGCTTATACCGAACTCTGCGCGGATAAACTTGACCATCTCTGCAGAGTCTATACTCTCCGGCATCAAAACGCTGGTAACAGCGCTGGAAGGACGCTGAGCAAAGACTTTAAGCCCTAAAGAAGTAACCGCTTCACGTGTCATAGCCGCAAGTTTAGCATGTCTTCTCCACACATTCTCAATACCCTCATCAAGTATCATCTTGAGGGCTGTCCGTAAAGCTACTATCATATTCACGGCGGGAGTCCAGGGAGTATCAGACTTAGATGCCGCCTTACCAGCTTTAATCAAGTCAAAGTAATATTTAGAAGAACTGGACCTCTCTATTAAAGATTGTGCTTCTTTGGATAGGCTTATGAAGGCAAGACCCGGGGGAAGCATCAAGCCTTTCTGAGATCCGCTAACAACAATATCCAAACCCCAATCGTCCATTCTCAGTTCATCAGCTCCCAAACCACTTACAGCATCAACAACAATTAAAGCGTTGAACTCTTTAGCTAGGATAGCCATACCTTTTATATCATAGTTTACACCTGTAGAGGTTTCGCATAGTGTCGTTAGGATAATCTTACGGCTATTACCTATTTTTAACTTTTCTCTTAGAGAGTCTAAGTTTGGAGCACTCCCCCACTTTAGATCTAAAGTATCATACTCTGCGCTATAGGCTTTGGCTATCTCGGCCCATCTCTCACCAAACTTTCCTCCTACAACAGGTATAAATCTAACACCATCCTGCATTAGATTAGCTACCGCAGCCTCCATAACACCAGTACCTGAAGAAGAGACAATTAAAACCTGGTTTTTGGTTTGGAAGATAGTCTTTAAATCCTCCGAAACATCTTTAAGTATAGAACGGAACTCATCTGTTCTGTGATGAATTGTAGACTTCGCCTGCGAAAGTAAGACTTCCTCGGGAACAGGAGTTGGACCTGGAGTTAAAAGACTTTTTTTGTAAGGTTTAATCACCTCAATCCTCCTCTTTAAGATTTCTTCTTTTTAGTATAAATAACCTCGTCTATTATGCCGTAATCTTTTGATTCTTCCGCGCTCATAAAATAATCTCTATCAGTATCTTTCTTAACCTTATCAATTGATTTAAAAGTATGGAAAGAGATCAACCCGTTTATCTCATCTCTTAAGCGAAGTATCTCTTTAGCCTGAATATGAATATCTTCCGCAGCTCCCTGAACACCACCCCAAGGCTGATGAATCATTATCCTGGAATGCGGCAGAGAGAACCTCTTTCCTTTAGCGCCTGCCATAAGCAATAATGCTCCCATGCTGGCCGCCTGCCCTACGCAATAAGTAGAGATATCGGGTTTTACAAACTGCAGTGTATCGTAGATTGCCAATCCGCTCGTAACAGAACCTCCTGGTGAGTTAATATAAACACTTATATCCTTATCCGCATCCTCAGACTGCAGGAAAAGAATCTGGGCAATAATAAGATTGGCTACATTGTCATCAATAGGAGTACCTATAAAAACTATCCTGTCTTTCAACAACCGAGAGTAAATGTCGAACGCACGCTCACCTCTTCCGGTCTTCTCAACTACCATGGGAACAAGAGTCTGAGACTTAACAGGCATTATTCACCTCCATTTTTAATATTAATTATTTCAGCATGCTGCTTTAAAAATTCTATAACTTTCTTCCTTAATAAGCCAGCTTTTATATTCTCTAATCCATTATCTTTTTTAAGACTGGATTCTAACTCCTCCAGAGTACTGTTTTGACGCTTGGATAGAACTTCTAAATGTTTGCTCAATTCTTGACCCGAGACCACTATACTTTCTTTCTGAGCAATCTCTTTTAAAATAAAATAGACCTTAAGCTCTCTCTGAGCCTCTCTTTGAGCCTCTCTCTGTATCATTTCTTTTTGGGTCTCCATATCTTTTCTAGGAAACCCCCGATAGAGCAACCTCATGGTTATATCTTCAGCCGAAACACGTACTTGACGGCTTAAAAGCTGAGGCGGCAACTCGATCTTGGAATTTTCGATAAGTTCAGATATAAGGCACTCTTCTAAATCTATCTCAGCCTCCCTAATACGATGATTTTGCAACTCTTCCCTTATAACCCTCTTTAAATCATCGACATTGCTATGATTGCCAAGCTTCTTCGCGAAATCATCGTTAAGCTCAGGCTCCTTTTTCTCTTTAACCCCTTTTACGCTGACCTTAAAATCGCACTCTTTGCCAGCAATCTTTTTATCTCTATAATCATCGGGAACCTCGAGCTTAAACTCCTTGACCTCGCCGGAACTCAACCCCTTAAGATTCTCTATAAGCCCGGGAAAGAGGCTCTCTTCACTAAGATACAATGAAAGAGCTTCTCTCTTATCTAAATCACCATCTTTTGACTTTATCTCTATGTCTGCTACAATGACATCCTCAAAAACGGACGGCCTCTGGACATCCAGCCACTGGGTCTTCTCCTTCTTGATATCATCTAAAACCTTATCAATATCTTTATCCTCTACACTTGCGTCCTTTCTCTTCAATTTTATATTCTTATATTTCGACAATTTAACTTTTGGGACTTCCTCTATCTTCAATGTAAACCTATAGTCGCCTCTCTCCCCCTGTTCAATGCCAAGCAACACTGGAGCCGATATCGGATCCACTTTTGAAGCCTCTACAGCCTTTCTATAAAAAATAGAGACTACACTATCCTTGATATCTTTTTCAATCTCAACACCATATTTAACCAGCACCATCTCCAGCGGAGCTTTACCTTTTCTATAGCCAGGAATTGCAACCTTATCTTGCCAATCAGACTCTACTTTTCTTTTTAAAGACCCAATCTCTTTAGGATCCAAATAGACTTCCAGATCACTCTCAACCGTATTGATTTTTTTAATCTTTATTTTCATCTTTAAAATCCTTATCTCTATGTCTATGCATCTTTATTCTATCTTCATATTTTAAGACCTGCTGCTTTAAAACGTCGAACGATTCGTCGATGGCTAAATACATATCTTCATTTTTTTCCTTAACTTTAAAGTGAGAACTCTTAAGGTTCACATTGATCTCGACCACAGAAAGATGTCTCTCAATCTCCAGTACAACATGAACATTTATTATATCATCAACATATTTATCCAGATAGCTGATCTTACCTTCAATATAAGACTTTAAAGCGCCGGTTGTATTAAAATGCCTGCCTGTTATTGTCGTTTTCAAAATATACCCCCTTTTAATCTTTTACATCTTAAACCTTTCTCCAAGGTAGACTTCTTTTGCTTTATCATCGTTAATCAAATGGTCCGCATCTCCTGAAAGGAGGATACTGCCCTCAGAGACTATATAAGCCCTATCCGTTATCGCCAAAGTCTCTCTTACATTATGGTCAGTCAGCAATATTCCAATACCTTTTTTCTTAAGATCTAAAATTATATCCTGACATTCAGCGACAGCAATAGGGTCTATTCCGCTAAAGGGTTCGTCTAAAAGCAAGAACGATGGATTTATAGCCAGAGCTCTTGTAATCTCCAGCCGTCTTCTCTCGCCGCCAGATAAAGTATAGGCTCTGTTCTTCGCTAAATATGATATCCTTAACTCTTCCAACAGCATTTCAAGCCTCAACTTTCTCTCCTGCGGATGAATGATTAAAGTCTCCAACACCGCCATTATATTATCCCTGACACTTAGGTTTCCAAATATAGCCGGTTCCTGCGAAAGATAACCTATTCCCAAACTTGCTCTCTTATGCATAGGCAACCTTGTTATATCAACATCCTTAAAGTATACACACCCCTTATTAGGAGCAACTAAACCCACGATCATATAGAAAGTAGTGGTCTTGCCAGCTCCGTTAGGACCCAGCAACCCGACTATCTCAGAGCCAGCTACATCAAGCGAGATACTATTTACCACCCTTCTGTTTCCGTACTCTTTTATTAACCCCTTAACCTTTAACATATTTTACTCAGGATATATCTCAAGCTTAGGGTGCCCGAGAAGATTGATCTTTCCCTCTTTTAAATCATATATCGCTTCAGAAGAATAGGTAAGCGAACTGCCGCGCCTAAGTTTTACATTGCCTTTGGCGTGAACTCTAGTAATGCTTTTTTCATCTTTGTCAAAATATACAGTCAACTTATCGCAGAACAGCTCTCCTTTTCTATCTAAGACATGGACATTGTCGTTGAAGACCGCAATGTTTTTGGTGTAATCTATATTTAAGGGTCCGTCGGATTTAATTATAGCCTGAGGCACGGCTTTAAACTTGACGTCTTTTTTAATAACCGCCTTCGTTAATTTTGTATCAATCTCGCCGCCTTCGCCTGACACCTCGCTATCGTTCTTCACTATTCTCAATCTCTCTTCTGTCCAGACAACCTCTCTATCCTGATCCCAGTGTAGTATATCCGTAAAAAGCGAATCGCCTTCTGAGTTTTTTATAACAACATTTCCTGTTAACTCTACCTGCCTATTCACTCTATTCAAAAAACCTCTGTCTGCCCGCATGTTTACAGGACCATTATCACCATAAAGCCTTGCTTTAACCGATCTTAAGGCTACATCCTCTTTACTTAGCTGCGCACTCTCTCCTTCTATCTCCCATTTTTTATTATTCTGCTTATCATAACCTGTTAGAGTAAAATTATTTAAGTTCTCTTCCGTTGCATAGGAGCTTCTAATCGAAAACACCAATAATAAGACTACTATCTTTATCAACATTTTAAACCCGCCTATCCTAACATGGCAACAGAACCAAGTCAAGCTGGAGATAGACACCGAATATTAAAAAATACAACAGAGAGAGCTAATCCAATATCAGATTGGTTATTGTCTTTGTAATACCCTCTATTGCACGTAATTCTGTTACAACGAATCTCATCAACTCTTCATAGTTAGAAGCTTTAATCTGGGCTATAACATCCTGCTCTCCAGAGGTTAAATTTGCATCAATTACATTTTCAAAAGACTTCATTTTTTGAATAACCTCTCTCTCTTCACCCGGCTCTACGTTAATTTTCAAATAAGCTCTGGCCATCTCTCTCTCCTCTTTTAAATTTAAATTAATCTCTCCTCAACTTAAAGACCCTATCATGAGAACGGACCCGCTCTTTAACACCTAGGCCTACAATCTGCCCCGGCAATATCTCATTGACAGTCTGATGCTCAATCTGCATAGAGTTCACATCCATCTCAAAATCGGTTGTATGTCCTTTTATTTTGATCCTATCACCAGCCTTCAAACTTTGAGCTGTGATCTCTATGATGGCAGCAGAAGGTTTGGCATAAAAATTCGTAACAACACCTATCTCGATCCATTCTTCAGACATAACCTCACCTCCTTAAAAGATACTTTTTCAAAGATAACTAAGACCTTCACTGAGAGCAGAAGTTATTAAAGTTTTATCTAGATCCGAAGATACTGCCGCAGAACCTATAGAGTTTGGTAATACAAACCTTATGGCGCCAAATTTGGCTTTCTTATCATAAAGGATGCTATCCAAAATTTTTTTCTGCTCTATCTTTCTGTTTATTCTAGGCAGAGTCTTAAACTTCAAGATTAGACTTATTACTCTCTTCAAATCCTTCTCTTTCAAGACCCCAATCTTATTGGCAATCAAACTCTCGACAACAAGACCGAAAGATACCGCCTCCCCATGAGATACTCTCTCGTAATCAAAGACTGTCTCTATAGCATGGGCTATTGTATGGCCTAGGTTTAAGACTATTCTTACGTCTTCACTGTCACGCTCATCTCTTTCAACAAGTGACGTTTTTATTCTGCTGCATCTTGAAACTATCTCACTCCATAAACTCAGTGAGAAAGAAGATGGGTCTTCGTTTTCAGATTCCAGTAATTCAAAGAGCCCTGAATCTCCCAGAATTCCATATTTTATAATCTCGGATAACCCATTAGAGAGTTCTCTGGGAGGTAGACTCTTTAAGAAATTCAAATCAGAGAGAACCAATCTAGGCTGATAGAAAGCTCCCAATAAATTCTTGCCCCATTTTAGATCTATAGCAACTTTCCCGCCGATACTTGAATCGACTTGAGCAAGAAGAGTCGTCGGAATCTGAATAAAAGGTACACCTCTCTTGTAAATAGCCGCTAAAAACCCTACTAAGTCTCCGATAACTCCTCCTCCAAAAGCTATAAAGAGCACGCTCTCTGCCTTAGAAAACTCAACGGTTGATCTTAGGAGATCGAAAAGAACCTGCCAGGACTTGCTCTTCTCAGAATCCGCAACTTCCAAGAAAAGGCTCTCTTTGAATATCTCTAAATAAGGCTCTAAATAATCCCTGTGGAGAGAGCATATCTTTCTGTTGGATACCACAACAGCTGAATACTTCTCTAGATTTAACCTTACGACTTCATTTTTTAGAGACGCCAATGCTCCCTCTGAAACCAGAATATCGTAAGACCTATCCTTTAAATTTAGACTTATTCTCTCCATTTAAAATATGGACCCGGTTTAAGACTTTTCTTTGACAGAATCCTCTGCAGGCTTATCAGTCCGGCCTTCTACTGCCTGCTCTGCACCCTCAAGCTCTTCTTTCTTAGGCTCTTTCTTAAGCGCTTTTAACCTCTTTCTCTTGTATTTCGGTAACTTAAATACTTCTATCCCTTCCTCTCCGGACTTCTTCAAAAACATAGCTATTCTCTCAAACCTTTTGAGCACATTTCTATGCTGTAAATCCGAATCTTTAATCTTTAAACTTGGGTGCCTTGACATTACCTACCTCCTTTCAATTCTTTCATAAAAGCATCTTTGTATATTTTTCTTAATTTTACTAACACGTTCTGAGCTCTATCCTGCTCGCTATAATCTCCAACAAAGACAATCTTGTATCTGCCCTGCTCACGAATATAAGAAGGGAGACCTGCCTTTTTAAGTTTATCCCTTTCGGACTCAGCGTAGGATATATTTTTGTACGTTACAACCTGTAGAGCAAACCTTAGATCCGAAGACTCTTTTTTATTATCCAACCCGCTATCGTCAGACTCGGAAAGAATAAAACCGTAATCAACAAATTTATTTTCAACTGCTTTCTCCTTATCTTCCACCATTATACTAGAGAGAAGAACATCCGCTTCTTCTTTTGCACCGCTAACAGTTATACCTTTTTTATAACCGCCGATATAACTACCGACCATCAAAAAAAGAAAGACCATAACAGCTGTACATAGCTTCTCTTCATTTACTCGAATATACCTCTCCGTTATTAGCTTTAACCTTTTTCTTTTTTTTCGCCTGATAACATTCTCGTCAATATCAGGGAACAGATTCTCTTTATAATCTTCCATAGGTTAAACTATTCATGTTTAAAGTCGAATTTAAAATCAATCCTTCCTAAGGCTTCATCATTTACATCAAAAGAAGTCTTTATATTAGACATAATCAGCTTTACATCTTTAGCTTTTGAATTTGGCTTAAGAAAACAGAGATAGCCATCGTAAACAACGCCTGGATAGAGATAACCGCCGCTTAGCTCTATAGATTTAAGCAAGGCAAATTTTTTCTTTAAGCCTCTGCCTGCCAAGCCTTTGGCCATATCCAGAGGAGCTCCATAGATACCAGGGGCTAACGAAGACGTCGATTTTGTAAAATTATAGACTGAACTTTTAGCTTCATAAATCTCTTTAATCCTCTCCGGGCTTATATAAAGATACTGAGTACCAAGCTCATCCAGTAATACAAAATCACCGGGATTTATAAATATCCTGGATTCGGTCTTGTTCTCAATTCTTACCTTCATAACTATCATGCCATCCGGGTAAGGATTCTTTCCTGCATAGGTTCCGTATATTTTTTTATCAAGAAATATATTTTTTAAATTCTCCTCAGGCAGATACTCTACCAATATCCATATGCCCTCCTCTTCCTGCTGCTGCTGAACAGGAATAAGAGCATAGGCTATCTCTCTGCACTTTTCTACGGGCTCAAACCTGCCTTTAGTCTTCTTTCCATAAACATAGCCGCCAGCA
The DNA here is from genome assembly GCA_030765505.1 of Candidatus Kaelpia imicola. Classification (NCBI taxonomy): domain Bacteria; kingdom Pseudomonadati; phylum Candidatus Omnitrophota; genus Candidatus Kaelpia; species Candidatus Kaelpia imicola. The sequence continues at coordinate 53,596 of JAVCCL010000025.1, forward strand.
CAACCTGCCATGGATAGACATAAAAGAACAAGAGTAAGCTTTTTAATCATATCCTTCCTCTTCCATAAACTCTTTGACTGCTGCAATAATATCTCTATCTTGCGTATAAGAGTAAGCTACTGTAGTATAGCTCCTATCTTTGTTTAAAATATTCTTCTTCGTGAGATATTCCAACTGCTTAACAATGAGAGCCTCTTCCTCATCTATCCATTTGGCAATATTTTCAGCCGTATCAATACAGCCGGGATTGTTGTAATAAAATTTCAGCACTTTTTTCAAGATTAAGTCTCCGCTTATTTTTTTTAAAAATTCTTTCATCTCTTTTTCTTAATCTCTTCCATCATACGCTGAGATATTTTTTTAATCTTTCCTTTATTAGCACAGACCATAAAAGCATCTACAACATCCGGGTCAAACTGCTTAGCTCTCTGTTTCAATATCTCCTCCACGGCAGTGCTGTAATTCTTAGTCTTCTTATAAGGCCTGTGACATACCATTGCTTCAAAAGAGTCAGCGACAGCCAGTATCCTTGCCCCAAGCGGAATCTTATTACCCTTCAGACCTTTAGGGTAGCCCTTCCCATCAAACCTTTCATGGTGATGCAATATTATAGGCACAGCAGGTTTCAAAGCCTTGACCGTCTTGATTATCTCAGCACTTTTAATTGGATGCTCCCGGACAGAGCTATACTCTCTCTCTGTTAAAAGATCGGGTTTCTTAAGTATCTTCTCCGGAACAGCAACCTTCCCGGTATCCAAAAGTAAAGTTGCATATTTTATATATTCCCTCTCTTCTTGAGAAACACCGTATTCATCAGCAATAGCAAGTACCAAATCAATAAAACTTTTCGGATGGGTATAGATACTAGGAGACTTTACCTCTAAAACCTTTGAGAGAGCTTGCAAGCTCTCTATTAAAATCTTACTTTGAGTCTCATATAACTTGGCATTCTTTATAGCAACAACAGCCTGTTCTGACAAAACAGATAGAATCTCTCTGTCGTTTAAGTCGAACGGTCTTCCGTTCTGCTTCGACTTTAATCCAATTGCTCCGATAAGATCTTCTTCAATTAGAGGCACCCAGAGTGCATTCTTGCTAAGAATAAGGGTTCCGGCTTCCAGATTTTTACCAATCTTAGAATTAAAAATGTCTATCTTATGAGGCTTCTCCGAAGAACTAACAGAAGCAACGGTCTTAGGCTTTAAATAGTTTCCGGCTCTCAGATATATAACGCAACTTTTAGCCCGTATTACCTGAAGGCATAACCTTGCAAGACGAGGCAAAAGCTCGGCCATGTTAAGGGTTGAAGATATCAAACGATGAACAGTGTGAACCGAAGAGAGAGCAATAGCACGGGGCCGCAGAGTACCATGAACCTTTATCAACTCCAGCTCCTTTAAAGCTTTCTCTAGAGAGATGGCCAAATAATCCTCAACAAAATCAAGCACCTCCTTGGATAATTTTCCATTCTCTATAATAAGACAGATATAACCATAATTAGCTCCTCCATGAATAAGAGGAAAGATCCAGAGACTCTCCGTAAATCTACATCTCACCTCTTCAAAATAGCCGCTTCGAGATACTTGTCTCATTTTGCCCTTCATCTCTCCTACGGCTACTTTTTCAATCTTAGTTTTTAGATCGTACTCTTTTGCTATCTTTTTAATCTTCTTCAGCAGCTCTTGAATCGGCCTTTTTGACTCCAGCCTGGAAAAAAGAATCAATACCACATTGGAGTCTGACAGCTTATCCAAATGGAATTTTAGTCTTTCCAGATCCCCCCCCTTATCCAGGGTCTCAACAACATTTCTCTCTAAGACTATTTCATTCATATGCAATTATTCTACAACAAGAAGTAATCTTTTTCAACAATGGATAAAACAATTGGGGTATCAGATAATCAGAATCTAACTATTTAGTAACTATATAGTTAGATTAAACTATTTCCATGGGATCAAACAGCTTGCGGTATTCACCTGCAGCAAAGCTATCAGTCATAGAGGCTATATAGTCAGATATGGTACGTTTAAGTCCCTCTTTTTTTATCCTGCGCTGGATATCATCAGGTAGCTGAGCAGGTTTTTTATAATAAACATTGAATAACTCTGTTAGAATCCTACTGGCTTTATCAGACATTCTGACAACCCGATAATGGTGATAGAGGTTCTGATAGAGAAAATCTCTTAAAGGCTTTCTTCTCCTCTGCATAGTAACGCTAAAACCTATAAACCTTTTAGTTGCCGTTCTCACGTCTTCTACGGAACGAATTGATTCTAAATTCCTGAATGAACTTTTAATTAGGTCTTTAACATCCATATCTATCAGGGATCTGATTACCTGATGCTTCTTAAACCTTGCAGATATACTTGAGTAGCGCTTCTTAACTCTCTTCTCCGCCTCTCTCCATAGTTCTATCTTCTTTAAATCCGAAATAGCAATTAAACCCGAAGTTATTCCATCGTCTAAATCGTGACTGTCGTATGCAATTTCATCCGCAATATTTACAACCTGGGCTTCAAGCGTAGGCTGTTCTTGATTGTAAAACTCGCTCAGATTTAACCTGCCATATTTTTTTAAGCTCTGAGGGTTTAAATTCTTATACCCGTTATCATAACGCGTGCTATGTTTTAAAAACCCCTCTCTAACCTCCCAAGTAAGATTTAACCCGTTAAAATCCGGATACCTTAACTCCAAACAATCCACTACCCTCAATCCCTGAAGATTATGGTCAAAACCCCCGACATCGGCAACCAAATAATTCAAAACCTCTTCTCCTGAATGACCGAAAGGAGTATGTCCGACATCATGACCTAAGGCTATAGCTTCAACAAGATCTACATTTAATGACAAAACGCGGGCAACAGAACGCGCAATCTGAGCAACCTCAAGACTATGAGTCAGGCGAGTCCTATAATAATCGCCTTCATGTATCAAAAAAACCTGAGTCTTGTACTCTAAACGCCTAAAAGCAGTGGAGTGTATAATCCTATCTCTATCCCTCTGGAAGCAAGTCCTGTAATCATCTTCGGTTTCACCGTACTTTCTACCCCTGCTAAGCAAACTTTTAAATGCATAGGACGCTAATATTTTATTCTCTAAGTTTTGATATTCTTTTCTATTCATCTGACATTAGAAGCTGGTATAAATTATTCAAAGATTGAGATAAAACTTTGGTATCAGACAGAAGCGGCATAAAATTCGTATCTCCAACCCAGCGAGGCACAATATGAAAATGTATGTGGTCTTTTATTCCGGCGCCAGCTGCTGCGCCGATATTTAACCCAATATTAAAACCTTCGGGATTTAATCTCTTTTTCAATCTCTCCTTAAAACTTTTGATTAACTTAAAGATCTCGCTTAACTCAGAATCATTTAAATCAGTAATATCCGGAACATGCCTATAAGGAGCAACCATCAAGTGGCCATTATTGTAGGGGTATATATTGAGTAAGATAAAGGAATGCTCGCCTCTTGATAAAACATAATTAGTCTCATCATCCCTGCTCTTGAATTTCCTGCAAAATATACAATCCCTATCCTTGTCAGGATTTGAAACATATTCCATTCTCCATGGAGCCCAGATATTCTTCATAGTTAAAATATTATTATTAACGGAACTATTAATAAAAGCAACAGCATTAACTCGTAAGCTCTCTTTAGCTTTCTGGACCTAAGCAGAATAAACAATGTCAATGTTGTTATCTCTACAGCTGCAAGAGTATAGAGATGAGAGAGCGACGCTTCTGAAAGAAGAGGTATCCTGAAAGAGATTACCTCTAGGATAGGTATTATAGCTATATCTAACGCATTACTTCCTATTATATTACCTATAGCCATAGCGTGAGACCTGTTCATAAGCGCTGAAACTGTTACAACAAGCTCCGGCAGGGAGGTAACAAAACCTAAAAACAATGTTCCAAAAAAAACATAGTTCAGCATAGACCTCTCAACAATAATCTTGGATTGAACAACTGTAAGTTGAGCAAAAAACGCCATTGCAATCAAAGCAACTACAAATATAGCCCATTCTTTTAAATAATTTTTGTTATTGCTGGATTCGGAAAAAATGTTATCAGCCTTATTGTCTCTTAGTTCACCTTTAAGAAAAAAGAAGTATAGAATCACTATTAAAATATTCTCTAATCCAAAGTTAAAAAGATTCGGATTAAAACCAGTAAAACTCCTCAGGATAATTGAAACCACAATCAAAGCCTGCAATATTAAGACTATAAATATTCCCTTAAAATTCTTACTTCTCTTTAAAAATCCGCCCTTGGATACAAAAATATCCAGCAATATTAAAATAAAAAGATTGATTAAAAGAGATCCGAATATATTTCCTAAGGCCAGATCAAAAATCTTATTTTTAACAGCAATGGCAGAAGTGAACAACTCTGGCGAAGAGGTAGCCAGAGCAAGAAAGAAGACACCCATAAAACCTTCGGATATTCGAGTCTTCTTTGCTATCAGGTAACCATACTTACAAGATATATAGCCAAACAGAAAGATGGCAATAGCATAGGCTGTGAATTTAAGCCAAGCTATCAACATTATTCTTCCCGGTTACAGAATAAAACTCACAGAGTTTAATTAGAAATTCCATATCCCAAAGCCAAAATCCCATAGTCTTTAGTATTAAATTTACACTGTTACCCCCCAGTTGATTAGGAATAATTGCCACCTTCTGGTTAAATCTTACCTGACTATCTTTAAGTCTCTCTACAATGGTATAACTATCCTGCTCTTTAAACCCCAGGGATACTACAAGGAAGAGCCAGCATCCCGACCCCTCTCTCTTAGCGCGAAAGAGAGTATAATCTTGCCCTTGAAACTCTTTTTCAAAAGAGAAAATCTTAGGCAACTGCTTCCTTTTTCCGGCTAAATCTATAAATTCATTATCGAACCTCAAGATAAGCTCTTTGACAACAGCCTCTATCTCTGAGATCGGCTTATCGCTACAGAAAAGATTGGAACCGGAATTAACGCAGTCCAACTCTCTCTCTAACATCTCCATACGAGTTTTAAAACCTATTCCCAACCCCATAAGATCTGCGCTGTAAGCATAGAGAAGCCATATTCTGAAAAGCGGGTCCTTTATCCGGAAAAAACTGCCATTCTTCTCCAAAAAACCGTTCATAGAATAGCCAGAGTTAGCATAGGAGAGATCCAGCTTCTTAAGGCTCTTTTTCTTTGTATTACCTCTTGCAACCTCAATAATAAAAGGCAGAAATTCCTGAAACTTTTCAACCCCGGGATAATTTCTCAATTTTTCACTGAAAAACCTATAAAGAAAACCTTTATTGTTAATCAGATTCTCCCTAATCATTAGAATGAGGCTTTCAGAATCAAAGCTATCTACATTCTCTTGGACCCAGGATGTCAATATATCAAGATAGAGAGGTACACCCGCAGTTAAAGTTATTAGCCTATCTATGGCAGTGCTGTCTATCTCCTTTATTTTCCTCATTCTGGATTCTATAAACCCTCTAGACTCTTGATATAAGAACTTATCCAACTCCATAATTTCAAAATTGCCAAATAACAGAGAGAACTCTGAATTTAAGACAGATTTAGATCTATCCTGATCTGAACTTATCAATATAAATAGAGCATGCTCATCCAGCATAATATGCTCTCTTAATATCTGCATCCAATAATTTAATTTAAGCTTACCCAGGCCAAAAAATTCATCTATCACAAAGAGAGAGTTCTTTTTAAACTCTTTCTTGATCTTAAGCGGAAGGCGTAATATTGAATCCATCAAAAACTCGTAATTATTATTTTTAAGACCTGCCTCTATGTTTCTTATAATAGGACTGAAGGCTGGATAATCCCTTTCGATAACCCTCCCGCTATCAGCCGCATTATCTATAAGAAAATTACCATCTATTGAGGAAAGCTTACGCAGGGAATGGAGTAAAAATCCTAAAAAACTCTCTTTCAAAAACCCTTCTTCAAGGTTGAGATAGATAGGAAAAAGGTCTCCTTTTAAATCATCGTGGATGAATTTAAGGATGAGCGATGTCTTGCCGATGCTCCAAGGACCCAGAATAGCGAGATTTCTCCTGTAACCATCAAGATAATCGTTCTTTATCTTCTTTAATCTTTTTAGCTCTCTCTCTCTTGAAGAAAACTGTTCTTTTATTACAGGGCCTATTTTTATCATTAAGTAAAAATTATTTTAAAAATTTTAACGGGTCTAAAGGGTTATTCTCTCTTCTTAGCTCAAAGTGCAATACCCCGCTCTCTTTATCAATACAGGATATGAAATCCCCTTGTTTGACATAGTCACCTTTTTTAACTAAAAGAAGATCGTTATAAGCATAGAGCGAATAGAGCCCTTCTCCGTGATCAATCATGACAACCTTATCATAGCCTTTTATATCTTCACCAGAATAACAGACCTCACCCGAAGCCGCGGCAACTACTCTCTGAGACGAAAACAGTCTTATATCTATACCTTTATTAGCTCCCTTAGAAGTTGTATCTTTAAAATAGGATATGACTTTACCTTCAACAGGCCAAATAAAATTAGAGCTGGATATATTCGGCTTTACAGTTCTATCCGGGATATACAACAATTGGCCCTCCTTTATTCTGGAAGGATCTTCCATGTTATTAGCAATTATTACATCTTTTAACTTTACTCCATAAGAAGAGCATATTTTATAGAGAGTCTCTCCGCTTCTAACCTTATGATATTGACCTTTGGCTTTATCCCAGTAAGACTCCGTACAGACTTTAGATGCAGGTAAAAATTCAACACTCCTGCTGCTGGTTGAAGTACAGCCCCATAATAACAGCATAGCAAGAAAAATTATCATCTTCATACCACAGACTTCAAAAGACTCCTATTACTGGAGCGAGTGAGGGGGATCGAACCCCCGACATCCAGCTTGGGAAGCTGACGTTCTACCGCTGAACTACACTCGCTTATTATTTGACTAAAAACCAAACAATAGTCAAAACAGTAAAATTAAACCGCAAATTTTTTATTTAAATACTTCTCTACAATCTTTATAGAACAAAACTTGCTGCACATAGAACATGTATCTTTTATCCCAGGCGGAATTTTATTGTGATACTCTGACGCTTTTTCACTATCCAAGAAAAACTTCATCTGTTCTTCCCAGTCTCTCTCTTTACGCGCTCTATTAACCTTCAGCTCTCTCTGGACTGCCCTCTCCTTACCCCGGCAAAAGTTTACTGCCTGGGCGGCTATTTTAAAAGCCATAATCCCATCTCTAACATCATTGATATCAGGAAGAGACAAGTGCTCTGCAGGAGTGAGATAACATAAAAAATCGGCTCCGGAATAAGCCGCTATGGATGCTCCAATCGCAGCATTTATATGATCATATCCAGCAGCAGAATCTATAATTAGAGGTCCTAAGACATAGAGCGGAGCTCCTCCAATTATCTCTTTTATAGCCTTAATCTCATGCTCAATTTTATTTAGCGGAACATGGCCGGGACCCTCAACCATAGTCTGAACACCGTAATCTCTGGCTCTCCTCACAAGGTCTGAGACTATAAATGTCTCATGGTATTGCAACGAATCCCCGGCATCAAATATTGACCCTGGCCTTAATGCATCTCCAAGGCTTATAGTAACGTCATACTTCTTGGTAATCTCAAGCACTCTGTCAAAATATTCATAAAAGGGGTTCTCTCTCTCATTCACTATCATCCATTCCAGCATTAGAGCTCCGCCTCGACTAACTATATCCAGCTCCCTCTCATACCTCTTTATCTTATCAATACAGTCAGCTGTAATACCGGCATGTATTGTAAAAAAATCTACCCCTTCGCGAGCCTGCCCCTCTAAGACTTCAAAAAAATCTTCAGTTGAAGCAGTCGCAAAAGACCCCTCTCTATCGGAACATCTTGCCGCAGCTTCATAGAGCGGTACAGTTCCAAAAGGAAGGACAGTCTTAGAGATCAACTCTCTTCTTATCTTAGCAATATCTCCCCCGACAGAGAGATCCATTATCGTATCAGCCTTAAGGCGCTCTGAGAGCTCGATCTTTCTGGTTTCAAGATTCAAATCAATCTTATCCAGAGAGGTACCTATATTGACATTTATTTTGACATTCATCCCTTCGCCGATAGCAACCCTGCGCTTATTAGAATGGGCCTCATTGTCAGGTATCACCGCTCTGCCTTTTAATATTTTATCTAATAAAAAATCTTCGGTAACTTCTTCGAAATTCGCAATCTCTTTTATAAAAAGAGGTATATCTCCTTTTTTAATTTTATCTATAAGTGTCATCTGGTTATCACCTTTCTTATCTCGTCTATATATCTCTTCTTATCCCCTGCAGCTTTAAGTGAGGAGATAACAGCTACATTGGAAAAGCCATAATCTCTAACCTCGTTTATATTCTCTAAATTGATCCCTCCTATCGCCACCTGAGGAAGCTTGATATTCTCTGTTATCAATTCTATTTCATCTCTCCCTATTGTTTCAAGATCTTTTTTAGTATTACTCTTAAAGACCGGGCCGATACTAATATAATCTAAATTTAAATCTTTAACATCTAAAGCATCCTGATAACTATGGCAGCTATAACCCAGAATCTTATCCTCTCCCAATATAGACCTAACCTCCTTAGGCAGCAGATCTTCAACTCCTACATGAATACCGTCTGCATCCACAAGAAGAGCGACATCAAGCCTATCATTGATAATAAACGGTTTCCCAAAATCAGCTGCTATCTTCTTAAGAGTAATCGCAATATTGTAAAATTCCCTGTCAGAGAGATTTTTATCTCTTAACTGAATTATATCTATACCCGAAAACAGAAGCTCTTTAAGATATTCTATTTGATCAAATCCCGTATCAGATACTCCATAAATAGTGCAATCTTCAAATATTTTCATATAGCAGCAAAAGAGTCTTTCTCGATATCATAGACCTTAAAACGCAACCTCATAAACTTCTGCTTTAACTGAGGCTTTAAAACCTGAGAAACCTCCTCTAATACTCTTAATGCTTCTGTAACTCTTTGAAAGTTAAACCGCAATATATCATCATACCTGAACTTAGAACCTTTGGCATATCTAAACTTACCTTTATCTGCCCTTAGATCTCTTCTTTTGAGGAGCTCCTCTCTGCTCAATTGCGCTATTATAAGCGATAATGATCTTCTTGTCTTCTTTAGCTTAAGAGCAGAATCGGACTTGCTATAGATAAAGCGCATTATATCTTCGCAGACTCTTAAACCCTCTCTCGCCCTATTGAAATTGGCATCTACTATGCGGAAGGATTCTTTCTGCATATCTTCTTTAAAATAGATGTTGTACTATAACCTTTGAGGTAGGGTAAGAGCTTAACCTTCCCCCCATATTCCCTTAAGATATCTCTCCCCACCACAATTTTATCCCTCCAGTCTGCTCCCTTAAAAAGATAGTCCGGCTTTATCAGGAAGATAACTTCATACGGCGTCGGTTCATCAAAGACGACTATATGATCAACATCCTCTAGTGCTGATAGAACTTCAGCTCTATAATTTTGGTTATTAATCGGCCTACTCTTACCTTTAATAGCTCTAACCGAACTATCTGAGTTTAGACCTACCACTAAAGAGTCAACATGTTTTTTAGCTTCGGATATAAAATCAACATGGCCGGGATGGAGAATATCAAAACAACCATTAGTAAACCCTATAACTTTACCCTCTTTTTTGAGATTTTTGATTCTTCTCTGCAAAAGAACAAGAGAGAAAACTTTATTTTTCATATTTAAGCTTGAAATATAAGTTAAAACAATCCTTCTTCGATTAAAAGACAGAGCAGGTGTGCCAGGGTTATATGAACCTCTTGAATAATTGAGGTTTTCTTTGACGGAACAATGAAATTTAGATCTGAAAGTTCTCTCATCTTACCGCCATCTCCTCCTGTAAAAGATATCGCATAGCCATTATTATTCCTTAAGAATTTTAGAGCCTCTATCACATTGGAAGAGCTGCCGCTTGTTGAAATAGCAATCGCTATATCGCCCTGCTCGTAAAAAGCTTCGAGCTGCCTTTTGAATACAGCTTTATAACCATAATCGTTTGCTAGAGCTGTAAGGGAAGCAATATTGCCGGTTAAGGAGATAACAGGAAGAGGTTTGCGTTCTTTTCTAAACCTGCCAACAAGCTCAGCAGCAATATGCTGACTATCAGACGCACTGCCGCCATTACCAAATATGATCAATTTCTTTTTATCTTTAAAAGCAGCGGTTAATTTTTCAGCAACCTCTTCTATCTTATCAATATTAGCCTTAAAGAATCTCTCTTTGACCTCTATGCTCTCTTTAAAATAGCTCTCAATTATATCTTTCATCAGCCAAAGAAAGTAGCTGCAATACTATAAATTTTATCATCTACGGTCTTCAGCTTACCCAGCACATCTTTAATCGGTATATCGGATATCTCATTACCTTTTAATACTACAACACGCCCAAACCTACCATCATTAACCAGCTCAAAAGCTCTGATTCCATATCTTGTACCCAAGATTCTGTCATATGCTGTAGGTGATCCGCCTCTCTGAATGTGACCTAAGACTGTTACTCTAGTCTCATAACCTGTCTTCTCCTCCAGCCTATCTGCTACTTGCTGACCTATACCTCCTAACTTAATATGACCAAAAGAATCTAAGTTGTCATCTTGAACCACATCAGCTCCTCTTTTAAACTTCGCACCTTCAGCAACCACTACAACAGAGAAGTCTTTACCTCTTGAATGGCGCTTCTTTATCAAGGAGCATACCTGATCCATATCTATCGGCTTCTCGGGTATCAAGATAGCATCGGCGCCTCCAGCAAGACCGGCGTAAAGTGCAATCCAGCCTGCATGTCTGCCCATAACCTCAACAACCATAACTCTATTGTGAGATTCGGCTGTAGTATGGAGTTTATCAATACACTCCATCGCAATATTAACAGCTGTATCAAAACCAAAAGTAAAATCTGTACCCGAGATATCGTTATCTATCGTCTTTGGAACTCCAATGACGGGAAGTTTAAAATCACGGTATAGTTTTGCAGCTACACCCAGGGTATCTTCACCTCCTATCGGTATTAGAGCATCAAACCCAAGAGACTCAAAGTTATCTACCACCTTCTGGATCTCCCCCTCACTCTTATAGGGGTTTGTTCTAGAAGTCCTTAAAATAGTTCCACCCCGATGCAAAATCCCTGACACAGAGTCTATATCAAGATTGACAACATCTTTATCCAATAGACCCTTCCATCCATTCTTTATACCTAATATCTTATAGTTTTCAATTAAGCCTCTTCTTACAATAGCTCTGATTACCGAATTCAAACCGGGACAATCGCCCCCACCGGTTAAAATGCCAATGCTTTTCATCTCTCACCCCTCTCCTTTCTTAAAACTCTCTATAAGGAGGAACAACATCCTGAGGTTCCTCCCCCTGCTTGAGCTTCTTTTTTTTATCTTTTTCACCTATTTTGGATATAAAGACTTTAACGATAACAGGTTCTTCCATTCCAAGCATCTCCTGAACTTTGCTTCTCAATTCAGACTGTATCTTCTCGGTTACAGAGGGGATATTAATCTCGGACAACATTGCAGCCTTAAGAGAGATAACCAATCCGCGCTTCCTAACCGTTACCTTGCTGCGCAGATCCCTTACATCGGGGTCATCTCTCATTATCTTTCTAACATAATCCTCAATAGCAGAGAGAGAGACTAAGACCTCCCCATAATCTGTTTTAAAAGCTATATTCTTCTCTGCAGCCGCACCTGACCATACAAAGTTAAGCAATGCAATCACAAGTACGATAAGCGCTGTCCCAACAAAACCTGCAAGAAGCTTTAAGGGAATAAGCTGCTCAGATTCGGCTAGAATAAAACTTAAATCCTGTTGGGAGATAAAATCCAGAGCATAGAGAACCATAAAGACGCCTATTACAAGGTAGAATAATCCGAACATTAAAAGAACAAACTTAGCCCTCAATTTCATCTTTACCCTCCTTTGACAACTTTTTATCAAATTTTATCTTCTCTATTACTCCGTGGATAGACATATCTTCAACTCTCTCTACTTCAACATTTATTCTCTCGGGAATAATACCTATCATCTGATCAAGCATTCTCTTAATGCTGGATTGAACCCCGTTTACAATGTCGGGAATATTAACACCTAAAGCAACAACTATTGCTATCGAAACCTTCAACTCTCCATCCTTTGACTCATCAATAGTTACTCCGCGTGAGAACTTTTTGCGGCCCAAAAAAGAGAGCAATCCTTTTTTAAAACCACTGGCAATCTTCTCTACGCCTTCAACTTCAAGCGCAGCCTTACGCATAATAACAGTTATAACCTCATTATGTATTTTTACATCCCCATTATTACCTTTCTTAAACTCCATAAACCTACCCTTTCTCTTTCTGCAAGAATCTCTCTACGAAATCAGTATAGTAACTACCTTGACAAAATCTCTCATCCTGAACTATCTCTCTCAAAAAAGGAGTCGTAGTCTTAAGCGGCCTGATTAAAAGTTCGTCTAGAGCACGTCTCATATTTATTAAAGCTTCATCTCTATTCTGCCCATAGGCTATAACCTTGGCAATCAAAGAATCGTAAAAAGGCGGAATATTGTAGCCTGAATAGACATGAGTATCAACTCTCAACCCAAACCCTCCGGGGAAATAGAGTTCTTCTATCTTGCCGGGAGAAGGCAGAAATCCATTGTAAGGATCTTCAGCATTTATCCTGCATTCAATAGCATGACCACTCACTTTAATCTTAGGTTGCGAAAGCCCAAGCTTCTCACCTGAGGCGCTCTTAATCTGTTCTTTAAGAATGTCAACTCCTGTTACAACTTCAGTAACTGGGTGTTCAACCTGTATTCTTGTATTCATCTCAAGAAAATAGAACTTATTATTTTCATCAAGCACAAATTCAACCGTTCCGACATTATCATAGCCAATAGTCTTTACAAGCTTTAAAGCTACCTCTCCGAGTTTCTTCCTTAGTTTACTATTTACCCTGGGAGACGGGCTCTCTTCAATCAGCTTCTGAAACCTTCTCTGAACCGTACAATCTCTCTCTCCGAGATGGATTGCGTTGCCGTGCTTATCAGCTAAAATCTGTACCTCAACATGTCTAATATTTGAAACAAATTTCTCGATATATACATCCTTATTACCGAAGGCCTCCTCAGCCTCTCTCTGAGCAGTAATATAAGCCGACACTAACCTAATATCATTATGGCAGACACGCATCCCCTTACCTCCGCCTCCGGCAACAGCTTTTATCACCACAGGATAGCCGATACGATTGGCAACGGCAATCGCCTCCTCTTCATTGGTAACAGGACCATCAGACCCCGGTATAACCGGAATATTGGCTCTCTTCGCAACCTCTCGAGCCCTAAGCTTATCACCCATTAATTGTAGATTTTTAGAACTTGGGCCTATAAAAGAGAGCTTGCAAGATTTACATACTTCGGCAAAATGATAGTCTTCTGCTAAAAATCCATAACCCGGATGTATTGCCTCAACGTCTGTAATCTCTGCAGCACTTATTATAGCCGGAATATTGAGGTAGCTATCCTTAGACGGCGCAGGACCGATACACAGCGCCTCATCGGCAAATTTAACATGGAGGCATTCCTCATCCGCCTTAGAGTAAACAGCAACTGTCTTAATCCTCAAATCCTTACAGGCGCGTATTACACGCAGTGCTATCTCACCCCTGTTTGCAATTAATATCTTTTCAAACATATTTTTTATTCAGGTATAATTTTAAAAAGAGGGTGGCCAAAATCTACCGGATCACCATTCTCAACAAGAACATCTGCAACCCTGCCTCTATATTCAGATTTGATCTCATTCATCAACTTCATAGCTTCGACAATACATACGGTATCTCCCACCTCTACCTTCTTATTTATATCAGTATAGGGAGCAGCATCCGGAGCAGGGGTCCTGTAAAAAGTTCCGACCATAGGAGAGTTGATATAATACACACCCTCTTCTGCTCTATCTACCTCCTTAATATACTCCTGAGGTTGAGTTTGAGGAGAGAGAGGCTGAATCTCTCTAACCGGCTGCTCTTCTTTCTTACGCAGTTTTATACGCTTACCCTCTTCCTCCAATTCGACTTCAACAAGGTCTTCTCTGTTCATAAGCTCAATCATCTCTTTAATCTTTTTTATATCCATATCTATACCCTCTCTATATATCCAGCGGTTCTAGTATCAATTTTTACAACATCGCCTTTATCTATAAAAAGAGGGACCTGTATTGTAGCGCCGGTCTCAAGCTTTGCCGGCTTTGTCCCTGTCTTGACCGTATCACCCTTAAAACCGGGGTCGGTTTCAATGATCTCCAATTTAACAAACATAGGTAAAGAGAGGACAACTATCTTACCCTCATACATTGTTGCATTAATATGGGAGCTCTCTTTAAGAAAATCTTTTATCTCTTCAATATCATCCGCTGCTATAGCAACATCTTCGTAAGTCTCATCGTCCATAAAATGATAACTCTGAGAATCCCTGTAAATATAGTTCATCCGTCTCTCTTCAACGTAAGCATTGTCAACCTTCTCATCTGTAGAGATAGTACGCTCTATCACCTGCCCATTTGATACATCTTTAAGCCTCACTCTTAAATAGGCTCCGCCTTTACCAGGCTTTGTGTGTGAAAAATTGACAACAGCAAAAAGTTTCTCTTCTAACTTAATCACCATGCCTCTCTTTATCTGATTCGCAGGAATCATTACAATACCTTAAGCCCTCTCTTTTTAACCACAACTACATCTTCTACTCTAACACCGCCAATCCCAGGAAAATATAATCCCGGCTCAACAGTTAAAACCATACTCTCTCTGAATATCTCTTTTGAGCTCTTATTAAAAAATGGCTTCTCATGTACTTCAATGCCTATCCCATGCCCTAAGCTATGCCTTAGGGCAGACTTAAACCCTCTTCGCTCGATTAACTTCTCAGCCTTGGCTGCAATCTCCCCCATTTTAACACCTTCAGATAGAGAAGAGAAAATAAAATCTCTCACCTCTTCAATTACCCCGTAAGCCTTTTTAACTATCTTGGGAATTTTATCCCAAAAGAAGACGTGTGTCAAGTCAGCACAGTACCCCCTAAAGACCGCTCCGCAGTCAATAAGAACAAATCCATCCTTTTTTCTTATTTTTTCAGCTCTTGCCTTTGCATGAGGCAGAGCACTTCTTGCCCCGGAAGCAACTATAGAAGGAAAAGCAGAGCCATCGGCTGCTCTCTTTCTAAACTCAAGCTCAAGCAATCCCTGAACTTCAAGTTCAGTCATCCCGCCCTTAAGGCTCTTACTCAAAGAAGCCAATGAATCTTTCGTTATTTTAACCGCTCTGGATATCTTCTCTATCTCACTCTTATCCTTAATCTCTCTCAATTCAGCTACCGAATCTGAGCCCATAAACTTATGCTTATTGAGATTGTTTTTAAGTTTAATATAACTTGAAAGAGGGATACTGTTTTCAAGAGCAATCTTATGGGGCCTCTTTTTTAGTCTTAACATTTTTATCAACTCATCTACAGGAGAGTTCTCTCTTATAATCTTTTTAAACCCGGGAGCTTTTATTCTATCGAGCTGCTCTCTATATCTTAAGTCGGATACAATTAGATTATCAGAACCGGATTGGGATATAAAGAGAGCTGCCTCTATATCTGAATTTAGAAGATAGCGTACATTGTTGCAATCTAATAAAAAAATAGAATCAAATCCGGATAATGAGAGACTATTTCTTAACTTTAAGATTCTTTTCTGATTTAAAGACATCTTTAGGAGAGGTTTAAGATCTTAAGAGCCGCCTCAAGAGCAAGCAGATAACTATTCTTACCAAACCCCGAAATCTGCCCGCGGCAGACCGGCGCTATAAGCGAGTTGCTTCTAAACTCCTCTCTGGCGTAGATATTTGAAAGGTGAACCTCAATAGCAGGCAGAGCAGATGCCTCTATTGCATCTCTTATTGCTACAGAGGTATGGGTATAACCTGCGGGGTTTATAATGACCAAGTCAAACTCTTCCCTGGCTTTACCTATCTTTGATACTATATCTCCTTCTGAATCAGACTGAAAGAATTCAATATCCGCATTATTACCCCGGGCAATCTCTTTTAACTCCGAGTTTATCTCATCCAATGTAAAAGTTCCGTAGATATCAGGCTCTCTCTCGCCCAGCAGGCTCAAATTAGGACCGTGAATAATCAATATCTTAACCATTACTCATCCTCATTGTAAGGGAAGGCTTCATCGATAAGCATTACAGGTATACCGTCTTTTACAGGATAGAGCAGTCTGCAGCTCCTGCATAACAGACCCTTCTCTTCAATAAGCTCTATATCGCCTTTACATTTAGGGCAGGCCAAGATATCAAGCAGCTCTTTATTTATCATCCTTACTCTCCGCTTTGTCTTCTATTTTATCTTCTACGATCTCTGATTTGCTATCTTTCTCTACCTCACCTGAATCCAAATCTTTATCTTTAGGTTCTTCCTCTCCCTCTGCATTCTTCTCTTCCTTATCTTCTTTCTTTTCCTTATCTTTCTCACCTTGAATCTCCACATAGACCATCTTAAGATAAGAAGATAGCTCATCTATTATCTTCTGCTCATCATCCTTAAGGTTACCCTCTGTCTTCTCTTTAAGCATATCCAGAGTATCTATTATATAGCGAACCTGCTTGGGGTTTACCTCTTTACGCTTTGTAAGAGGATTCTCTATCTTACCCAGCCCCACCAAGCACTCTAAGCCTAAACCGTTTATAAAATTAACAAAATTTACTTCCCAAACTTTGTCTTTTATATCTTTATTTTCTTCCATCTTTTATATTTTACACCTTTTTAACTCTTTTTTCTACTCTTTTTCAATCCTGCCTACCCTGATAATAGCCGCTTTCAGAGGGTCGATATAAACCTCTAAGAACTTAACAATATCTTCTTTGCTAACCGCAGCTATCTTCTCTAAATATTGATCTATCTCACGATAGCCGATTCCTAAAACCTCATACACGGCTGTCCGAAAAGAGATTGAAGAGTTGGTTATTATATCTCTTAAATAACGGCTCCTTAACATCTCCTTAGCATCTGCTATCTCCTTAACGGCTATATCTCCGCTCCTGATCTCACTTAATATCAAAAGCATCTTCTCTAAAACCTGCTCTTCTTTATCCGGTGTTGTTGCAACATAGAAACTCATAATCCCAGGATCAGGGCCTAAGAACAACATCCCGCCTAAAGCATAAGCACCGCCCAGCTCTCTTCTGATCCTGTTAAAGAAGAGTGAGCCCTGGCCTGTAACCATCATCTGTATCAAATCCATAACATATCTATCATCCGAGGATATCTCCGGAACCATAAAACCGATCTCAACCAATACCTCTCTTTGAGGTATAAACTTATCTACTCTCTTCTGCTCACCTGGGTAGAGATCTCTTGTTTTTGAGAACTCCGGCTCAATCCCTCTCCATTCCCCAAGCTCTTTCCTTAAAACCTTTTTAACGCTATCCTTGCCTATATCACCTGCAACCGATATCACACAGTTAGCAGGAGTAAATACCCTATCTTTGAAGTTGTATATATCTTCCATCTCTAGTGACCCTACTGACTCTACTGTTCCATCCGGCATCATCCTGTAAGACTGCTCTTTAAATATAGCCTCACGCATAATCTTGGATGCCTGATAGAAAAGATCTATCTCAGAGTCTTTTATCTTCCCAATTTGAATATTCTTAATAACCTCTAAATCGTCTTTCTTAAATTCGGGGTTCTTCAGGAGGTTTGCCGTTAGACTTAATACTTCGGATATCTCCATCTCCGGTGTCTGAATCGAGAATCCAATGCTGTTATTTCCGGATACCGGCTTAACGACAGCCCCCAGGTCAAGGAATCTCTGCTCTATCTCAGATGTTATAAGCAGGTTGGGCAGAATTTTAGAGATACCGTTTATATCTTTATCCTCAGCCCTTAATCCGCCTTCAAAAATAACTGTAATTGCAGTAAGAGGTGAAACATCGGAGTCAGAGAGAATAACTCTAAGCCCGTTATCGTAATCTATCTTCTCAAAACTCCTTTTCTTAAACTTAAGCCTCTCCTGCTGCTCTTTTTCTACTTCAGGGATAAGTTTTACCTCAACTGCTCTCTCTAAGTTTAAGTATCTATCAGCTACTCTACTCAGACCTTCCTTATCTATAGATAAAAACCTATTTAGGTATTTTAGGTTGTACTTATAATCCGATGCTAAGCTCTCACTCCTTGATAAACTCTGCGCAATATCAATAGGTCTCTCCTGCTCTTTTAAGAACTCAAACGAGACTCTCTTTTTAAGACGCCGGATCCTCTCATCATTAAAACCGCCTCTCTCTATCTCAGAGAGAAACTTTTTAAACTCTCTCTTAAAATCTCCAATATTTTTATCTTCAAGAACCACAAAGAATCCGAATAGACCTTGGGAGTAAGGCGTATAGCTGACTGTATCTATCGAATAACATATTCCTCTCTCTATAAAACGCTTATAGAGAGGGGCATCTTTACCCCAGCTTAGATATTCAGATAAGAAATCCAAGCTCTCTAAATCCGAATGAAACATAGATACACCGGGAAAGGATATAAATATATAACTGACCTTACCCGGGTAATGCTCTGTATATTCTAAAGGATGACTTCTCTCTTCATCAGGAAAAGACTCTTTCCTAATACAGCCGGGTTTAAGTTTAGAGATTAAACCCTTTAAGCGCTTATCAACCTCTTTATAGTCTAAATCACCTGTAATAGATATGACAGCATTGTTGGGAACATAGTTCTTACTGTGAAACTCTATCAAATCGTCCAGAGTAACTTTTTCTATAAGCTGGGTCTCACCGATTATCGGATAACCATAGGGATGGTCCCTGTAGGATTTCTTAAAAGCAATCTTAGATATTCGGGATGAGGGATTATCATCTCTAAACTTGGCCTCTTTTAAAACAACCTCTCTCTCTCTGGAGAAAACCTCCTCAGTTAACTCAGGGCTAAACATAGCAGGGATAAAGATCTCAAGAGTCTTGTTTAGGTTTTCCTTAGGTACTTCGAAATAATATAGCGTATGATCAAATGTAGTATAGGCATTGGATGACGCCCCATACTCTCTCATCTTATCCTCTAAATCCTTCCTGCCTTCAAAGACAAGATGTTCTGTAAGATGGGCTAAACCTGAGCCTAAAAACTCAGCCTCATCAGAGCTCCCGGTAGCAAAACATATCGATACCGCAGCTATATCAGAGGGAAAATGCTTATAGATGAACTTGAGACCGTTATCATATTCTTTCAAGTTAACACCGCTATAAAAACCATCCATATTCTTCATAACCCACTCCTTAAAGTGATTTAAGTTATCTTTAAATAACGGGATAGCAGAAAGAAAAAACAGAAGAGATAAAAACCTTATATGTTTTCTGTAAATTCCGGTAAACACTTAAAGTATAGGGAAAGGAGTCTATTTACTCCTGCGTTTTTTCTTCATCATCTTTCTGCGCTTGATTTCACTAGGCTTCTCATAATGCCTAATGGCGCGCAGAACCTTCATCAGGCCTTCCTGCTCAACCTTTCTTTTAAAACGGCGCAATGCCTGATCCAGGCTCTCGTTTGATCTAACTTCTACCTTTGCCACTAATTATCACATCCTTTCCGTTAAATTTTCTAAATTATAATTATTGTAACCATAAAAGTCAAGATGAAAGGGTTTAAATGAAAGGGTTTTAAGTTTCTGAGATTAAACAGAGTATCAAAACAAAATCATTATGATATTAAAACCTGCAGAGATTTAATAATAGAAAAACTTTTATTTCAAATGTTCAAAAAAATGACTAAAAACATAATCTTTACTTCTAAATCAAAACTTTAATTCGCTCCCAAGTCTTGAAGAATAAGATCTAATACTTCTATTACATCATCTATTACATCATCTACATCAT
Organism: Candidatus Kaelpia imicola; assembly: GCA_030765505.1. Lineage (NCBI taxonomy): Bacteria > Pseudomonadati > Candidatus Omnitrophota > Candidatus Kaelpia > Candidatus Kaelpia imicola. The sequence continues at coordinate 73,560 of JAVCCL010000025.1, forward strand.
CTATTGATAATGGAGGAGTGATCAAACCATTTAAAACAGCTTCTTTTATCATTAGAATTGCTTGCTCCTGAAGCTCTTCAAGATTATCTCCTGCTATAGATTCCAATGCTTTATCAAATTCCATCTCATTAGCAGCCGGGATAATCACAGCCATTACCTCATTTGTCATTCCTAAATCAGCATGCATGATATACTTAACTGTCCATTCTGAAAATTCCATTATATTTGTCAAAAAATCCTCTAGCGGCATTTCCGCTATGTTTGCAATCTCTTCACTGTATAGACTTAAAAAATAACTCTGACCATCAGCTATGGTTATATTAAACACACCGCTTAACTGCTCATCAGTCAACAAGCCTAAAGAAGCAAGATATGCTCGGGCTACGGCTTCTCCTCCATTATCAAGCGCTAACCTGTAACCATTGATATGGTCTTCGCTTAACCCGTAACTTGACAACTTACTTCCCTGATTTTTCAGAATTCCCAATCTATTGTCTGCAAGATATGCCTCATCTATAGCTCTGTATTCTTCCACCGCTTCTTCAGCCCAATCCTTAACTGTATTAATTCTCGCAAGTACTGAAAATTCCTGCAATTGTTTTTTAACTTGATTCGCTATTAGAGAAGTATTATTGGGAGGAGTTCCAGGATCTGGAGAAGTTCCAGGATCTCGAGGATTACGCTGGGCGGCAGGATTAGCAGGATTAGCAGCAGCAGGATTTAGTAAATTTCCATCTGCATCATAAAGATGATAACTAATTTGGTCCCCAGTTACAGGATCATAAAACATATCTACGGAAGCAACGGTGCCAGTGGAATCTTTCACTTCAGCTGCCGTAATATTATTTCTTTCCGTATCAAACCATCGTACTCCTATCATAGACTCTAAACCCCATATTTCCTCTCCATTTTTCTCAACAATAACATCTCTTCGAATTTCTGAAGTGAAAATAACCAGACCACCAGCATCTTGTGTTATATCAAAAAATTGACCCTCTCTTGTCCCTGAAGTTCCATTATAAGAATCTTCGTTAAATAGCGAATACTCCTCTAATAGTTTAGACACAGTTGGTTCTTGCCCAGCTTCCGTTGGTTCCACCGTTGTTGTTTCTTTTTTTCGCATATAAACCGGTTCTAAGCTACCATCATTATTGATGTCTCGCAAAACAGTAAAAGTCTCAGTAGTAACAGTATAAGCAGGATTAGTATCAGTAGCAGCATGCGGCTCCTTAATCTCATTTGTAAGAACAATATCTTCTTCAGTGAAATCAGGGACACTTTCCGGTTTTATTCCACTATCAGGGAACTCTGAAATCTGAGAAATTAAGGCTTTCAAATCATCACTATACTGTTTTGCAGCATTAAGGTCGCTAAAATGTGCTACTTGGACATTATCTGGGTCTATACCATTTCGCAGAGCTGCAGCTTTAACAGCACTCATTATAGGATCATCTTCTGCTACATCGACAAAGGTTGGTGGTGCCGTCTCTGCTGGCGCTGCTTCTGGAGCTTCTTCCTCTGGTAGTGGTGCTGGTACTGTTTGCGGAATATATTCGTAGGGGTCGCCAGAATAATAACTACCGCCATAATAGTAGCCATCCGCTATATTGCTAAAGAAAATCGGTAGCAAGAGAAATAAACTTGCTATTAAAATCAATCCTGTGTGTTTTTCTTTAATTTTTTCCATTATTGACCTCCTACAAAAGTACCGCTAAGAGTGGTTGAATAATTGTCAATACCATTCTCGAACCATTCAGTATCTACCACAAAAACCGTAGTCGTAATACTGGTACCCGTATGATCTGTTACTATTGTTATAGAACGCACTAATTGACCCTGATTATTATAGGCTCTATTTGTTTCCGCTCTAGCCTGATTAACATTTATATTACCACCATATAAGTTTGCTACATCTTCAAGAGTTTTTCCTGTTTCGTTTAAAACCTCACTGTTGGTTTCTATAGCAGCTATTAGCAAGTCCAAGTTTGACCAATCTATACTTTCACGATTTACCACCTCAATATACAACGAATTGTACCCCAATAGTTCACGGTCATCAATATTATCTTCCGGATTAGGGTCACCGTATTCAAAATCAGTACTCAAATTCAGCGTAATAGTACCATCTGCAGCCACAACGGTTGTTAACTGCCTATATGTCTCTCCATTTATAGTCCATGCTTCTGTTACTTTTAAGCTATCTTCACCATTCTCATCTGTAATTGTTGATGTTGTCCGAGTATAATTTCCATCAGTGGTTGATTCAATGAATGATTCAAAATGGAATACCCTTTGTACCCACTGCTCTTCACCGTTAACCAACTCCAATGTCCAAACAATTTTATCACCGGCCTTACCATATATCTCCACACCATCAACGATCATGCTTATTTTCCCACTCGTTTCTGCAGTAAAATTCCATGCGTTTATTGGGGCACTATCTCCTGGTGGTGTAACATTTGACGGCGGATCCTGCCAAACTACAGGTAGATTGTCAACTTCAGGAGGAAGATTCCAGTCGCCCGAAACCTCAAAAGCAGATATTGAAAGAATAAATAAACCTAAAACAACTCCGCATGTACTTCTTAATATTCTCTTCATCTTTCTACCTCCCTTGTTAACTGCATTAATTTGTTTTATCATTTTTCTTCACTTTAATTATACCACATAAATCTATTTTTGTCAAACATAACCATACCTTTTTAAAACTATTCATATACTTCCATCTCCTTTTCGCAGCGCTGAAGAAAAGTAAGAAACCACTTTGGAATATTGTATCCCAGCTTCACGGCTTTGTTATAACCCTTCTTTGCCAATTCTATACTTGGTTCTTCCTTCTTAAGATAAGCCACAGCTATAGCATAATTGGCTTTTGGAGAGTCAGGGTTTAATTTTAAAGATTGATTAAGCGAATTTATCGCTTTCTCAAAATTGCCTTCTTCCATATAGCATATCCCTAATTCACGCCAGGCTTTGGCATATTCAGGATTAAGTTTTAAAGCTTCCTCAAAGCAGTTTTTTGCCTTAGCAATATCTCTATTTATATAATGCAATCTGCCTGATTTAAAATATTCTCCTGATTCTTGAGCTGCTGCTGGTTTTTGCAAAAATGCTGCAAAACCTATTAGCATTAGAAGAAGACCTATTGAATTAAATTTCTTTTTAAGTTTCATTATGCCACTCGTCTATTTGTTCAATTGCAATTTCTAATGCATCCTCAAAGCTCATACCATCATTTTCTGCCATAATATCTGCAACATATCTTGCCCCATCAATAAGAACAGTCATGTCATCATATATATTAAAGGAACCGTAATAAGATTCAACCGCAGCCCTTAATCCCTCATCATTCAAAGCCTTATAGACATTTCTTCCGTATTCTAAGGCCTCTTGATAAGAGAGATCACCTCTTAGATTGCTAACGATAGAAGTATTTATTGCTTCACCTAAACCGTCATATATAATCCCCAATGTTAGAGCAATAGTTATTGCATCTGATGAAGAATCTCTATATATCTCTAACGACTGAATAAGCTGACCGAAACTGTTGTATTTTATCTCTTCCTTATGAATATGAGTAACAATACCCGGGGCTACGGAACTAACTCTATCTTCATCATATTCTATTACTTGACCCCAAGAATTATACTGTGTGTTTAAACGAGTTATTGTAGTAGTAACTCCTTCTGTAGTAGTTGTCTGAGTATAGCTAAGCACACGGCCGTTATCATCATATACCATATCAGACATTTCTAACATCACAGTCTTAGACTGATCTGAAGCAAGGTGGTCTATGGTAGTAATCTCTTCGGTATAACCTGTAACCTGCTCTAACTCGTTGTAAGTAGTACTTGATCTATTCGTTGTTGTAGTCGTATCTATCTGATGTACTACCCCCTCTTCATCAGTATAACTTCCATATCTATGAGTAACTTCAGTATAAGTCGTGCTTAAACCTGAATCCCATTCATCCTCTTCCCAATCCCACACAGACGGCTGATTATAACTTATGTTAGTTTTTTCAACGATTGTAGTTAAATCCGGAGCAGCTGAATTATGGATAGTCTCATAAGAATATACCGTCTGACCATCGACAGAATCTCTTTCAAACTCCGTAGTAATTACCAGGTCAGGATTGGCCTCATCAGTTGTAACCGAAGTACCTGTAGTATGGCTTTGATTACTCTTGGTGCCGCATTCCGTCTGAACTCCATACCCGTCATAAGTAGCTTTCCAATCAGTCTGAGAACTACCGCTAGAACTATAGTCTGATACAGTCTTTCTACCGGGATATCCTGCATAAGTAGTAGTAGAGTGTCCTGTACTATTAAATGTAGAACTGCCTTCATAGCTTATCATCTGCCCTAAAGTGTTGTACTTCATATTGGTAACAACGCTGTGGGAGCTGCTCGTAGATGTAGTCACGGTTGTTTGTGAGCCGTCTTCACTGGTATCGGTATCACTTCCTGAACTCGTACTATCTGAAATATATCCAGTTCTCTGCCCGTAAGAATTGTAAGTTATACCGTATGTATGAGAGGTATATTGATTATCCTCGGTATCAATTCCGCTCTCATTATATTCAATTATTTGATTCAGCTTATTATAGCGGATATTGGTTCTATCAAAAGAGTATGTTCCATCCTTATTGCTGCCTTCTTCATGATAGCTGCTCTTATTACCATTCTCATCATATATTATATTGGTTATACAAGACTCCCTATGTTCGTCCTCACCATCGTAAATCTCCGTATAGCCGGTAACTTGATTATTATCATTAAAACTGTTATAGATTCTCTCTAAAGTATAATGGTTGTCTAACCCCTCTGATGCACCCTCATCCGGAAGACCTACTGCATGCCCCTCTTCATAATAACGGACTACTCTATCAAAAATCTTCTCATCGTACTCAACCTCTATATGAGCATATACAATCTTATCCGGTGTAGTAGAATCATATCTTTCCTCATCCCAACTGATCTCCCGGCCTTTGCTATCATAGCGAATATTCGACTTTATCGTCGTAACAAACCCTTCTTCACCTTCATCTTCCTGTTCACTATCTTCTGATTGTTCTCCCGAATCACCCTCTAAAATAGGCTGCATCTTTTGATCATCATTACCGCTGCTCACCGGAAGCCGCCCTTCTCTATCGTTACTCTCTTCAGACTCTTCTGCAAAGGATATAACACTATTAAATAAAAATAACACTACTATAACATTCGCAATTATTACCAAATATTTATATCCATTCTTATCCATTTTTTCGTAAAACCTATTCGCCTTCATCTTGATTTAAATTTAATTCTTCCAAATCTAAAGGTCTAACACCTACAACCTCGTCCCCTTTTTCATTATATGTATATTCAACAGCTTCTATTATAGTTGTTTCACCATCAGGCCAATTAATCCCCCTAATCACAATCTCAAAAGGAATAACCGGAATACTCTCTCCTAGATTATTAATCATTTTATCTTGTTCTCTACCATCTATTCTAGTTTCAGGCATAACACCTGTACGAGGTTGACCGGTAGGATCAGCACAGTATCCAGAGATACTCAATCCAAATAATAGAATCAAACTTAACAAAATTTTAATTTTCATATCTCTTCTCTCCATCAACAGTATTTATAACACATAAATGTCTGACTGTCAAACTTACTAAAAATTTTTTATAACTTTTTAACCAAAAGTTACATCTTGAAACTTTTGTTGCTTTTAAATACATTTTTAACATCATCTGAAATATTATCTCTCTCATTGCTTCACCTTGTCTATTTACAATCAAAATCCATGCCTGAAATATTAAAAAACTTACATTTTATCCTCTTTGATAGTAACATCTTAGAGCTAAAAAATATCTCTTGCCGTCTTAAAACCCTTTTTTACTGTAACTTTAGTTGCAAACATAGATATTACTCTTCATAGACCTAAACTACAGTTCTGCCAGTCAACATCAACTTTAGATTCACCTGATATGGGGAGTATAATAACTACAGGTGAGAGAATTATCGAGATCCCAAAGATAACAGCTCTATTTATCATAATTCCATCTTCTATTAAAACAGTACAACTTAAACCTCTCTCTGCTGCTCGTCTAAGTATAGACCCGGGTTTAAGATTGTCGACTTGAAAAACAGAATCATCAAAAAAATCTTCCGCTTACTCCCCTTCCATTATATATATAAGGAGAAAACCTTCTCTCTGAACCGCTTCTTGGGATAATAATAGGCCTGCTTGGGTTAATCTCTGCTTCACCTTTTCTTGAAAAAGGCACAAATATAGATTTAACAAAATTAGGATTAAACCTATCCATAAAAATGCTTCTCACCAGAAGAAACGCAAACAATCTATAAACAATTTCGCTATCAGAAACAATCTGTTTTGGAGTCCGGCTGAATGGCTTACTCACAGTAATATTCGGTAGACCAACGACTTTATTATTATTCCTATCATTATTTAAAATTATCCTTGAAGCTTCATAAGCCCCAATATCATTCTTATCCATAAGATTAGCAATATCACCTGCAACATGCGGAGATGAGAACGATGTACCTGCATACTTTGCCGGCGCCCAGACTTTTCCAAGTCCGGAATATTCAGCCGCTATATATCTCTTGCTACGGTAGTCGTACTCAAGCGCTCCAACCGATATTACCCCGGGTAATGCCGCAGGATAATTTGTAGAGTATGGGCCGTCATTACCAGCAGCCGCAACAACTACTATGCCTGCATCTTGAGCATCTTTGATCGCATTAGCTAAGGATTGAGAATAATGAGAAGAACCCAGGCTCAAATTTAAAACAACCCCTTCATTGCGCAGCTTACTATCACTCTCCACCTTATCAATAACATCCTCAATGGCTGAGATTAAATCAGCATTAGAAAAATAACGGCTATTGAAATATTTTTTATTACCATTTTCTGAATACGTCCAATTTTTAAATATAACATCAGCATCGGGTGCCCGCTCCTGGATTATATTACGAACCTCATAACCATGACCATTATATGTAGAATCGATAATAAAGACAGTAGACGCGAATGCAGATACTGACAGCAGAACCAACAAAGAAAAAACTACAAATACCCTTTTTGCCATCTTCCCTCCTTAAGCCAAATGTAACACATATTAAGAAAAAAATCAAATTTAAAAATAATTTAAAAACAATAAGCCCCATGTTTTTAGAAACAACCTGGTATTTGATATCATTGTAGTATAATCACATCTGAACCTTTTAATAAAATTCCAAACCACAAATAAAAGTTAACAAAAAACAAACGCTTAACAGAGAAAATTTGCCCACTTACAGATGGCGAAAATTCGTAAATTAGACGGCTTAATTAACCCTCTTCAGACTCTTTGTAACTTATATTCTATAGGAACAAACTGGTTGACGAAAATTTATTAATATCCAGTTCCATTCTTTTAACAAATCGCAAATTGATATATTCTTACATAGACATCTTTTCAACCGTCTTCAGGGAATCAAGAGAGGTTTTTAGATATCGAGTATTTGAAATTTTCGGCTGCTGCTGCGAAAGAGTTGGTTATTCAAGTTTTGTTTTAACATATTAACCACCACATTTTCAATCTTTATCAAAGTTTTTTATAGTAAGAATAAAAAAAACCTGGCAGCGTCCTACTCTCCCACCCCGTCTCCAGGGCAGTACCATCGGCGATACCGGACTTAACTTCCGTATTCGGAATGGGAACGGGTGTAGCCCCGGTTCTATAACCACCAGGAATATTTTATATATTATTGCTATCAGCCTATAGCTCTTAAGGCTATAAGCTGATTTTATTAAAGGATATAAAGTTATAAGTAGGGCGGTCAAGCCATTCGGCATATTAGTACCCCTCGGCTAAAACCATCGCTGGCCTTACACCTGGGGCCTATCAACCTCGTAGTCTCCGAGATGCCTTATCTCTGACCGAAGTCAGAGGGGATGCCTAATCTTGGAATGGGCTTCGCGCTTAGATGCCTTCAGCGCTTATCCGCACCGAACATAGCTACACGGCATTTGCCCTTGACAGAAC